>CALCWL010000073.1 GCA_937906285.1 uncultured Rhodanobacter sp.
GGCGTGCGGAAATCCAGCATCAGGAATACCGTGCCGATCAGCTGCGAACTGCGGCGCGTCCAGTTCTGGAACGGATGCTCGATGAACCAGTTCAGCGGCACCACCAGGCGGCGCTCATCCCAGATGCGCACGACCACGTAGCTGCCGGCGATCTCCTCGATGCGGCCCCATTCGCCTTCGATGATCACCACGTCGTCCAGACGAATGGGCTGGGTCAGGGCGATCTGCAAGCCGGCGATCAGGTTGCTCAACACCGGCCGCGCCGCCAGGCCGATCGCCAGGCCCGCCACGCCGGCGGAGGCGAGCAGGCTGGCCCCCAGCTGGCGAACGCCGGGGATGCTGAGCAGGATGATCGAAATGCCCAGGATGACCGCGATGACATCGGCCGTGCGCGCCAGCACGCGCACTTGGGTAACCACGCGGCGCGCCTGCAGGTTGTCGGCCGCATCCATCGGATAGCGTCGCACTGCCGCGTCCTCGAATGCGCCGATGCAACGCACCGCCAGCCAGGTGGCCACCGCCAGCAGGCCGATCAGCAACAGATGCTGCAGCAGCGCCATCGATGCCGAGGGTTCCGGCGGCCAGGAGCGCAGGGGCAGCGTGACGGCCAGCAGCGGCAGCAGCCATTCCAGCGGCGCCCGCGCCCGCTGCATCAGTTCCGCGATCACCGGCCGATCGCTCGCCACCTGCCGCAGCACGGCGTACACCACCGCGCGCAAGGCCAGCCCCAGCAGCAAGCCGGCCACCACGATCACGCCCAGACGTACCCACACACTGTTCTGCCACAGGAGGGTCAAAGCATCGCTCATGCGCACAGCCTGCATGCCCGGCCGTGGACATCGCGTGGGCATGCGGGAAAACGCGTGGCTGACGCGCCTGCGGGTCGTCGACCGGCGCGCTAGTCGAGCGAGGCGCGCAGCGCCGCGGCCAGGGCGGCATCGCCGCAGACCAGGGCCTGCCACGTCACGGCCACGCCGCGCCGGTGGCCCTTGGGCGCCAGCCTCAGTCCGTGGGGATCCAGGGGCAGCGTGTAGCGGCGACCGTCGATCTCGAGTTCGCGGCGCAAGGGTTTGTCCAGTCGGGTCATGTCGGCTCCGCCTTCGGTCGCGCCAAGCGACGCAAGCTGCCGCGAAGTTGGGACGAGGCGCGTGAAATCGGCGTGGCCGCGGCTGCTCACGGTGACATCGCGCAAACGTCACGCCGGCTGGGCAACGGACCGGCGACGATCGGATGCCGTCCGAGGAGAGCGAACATGACACCCCGAGCCTTTGCAGCCATCGAGCTGGCCAGCGTTCCGCCAGCGCCCGCCGGCGATCCGGAGTATCAACCGCCCGATCCCGCGCCGCCGCCGTTTCCCGATCCGACCGAACCGCAGCCCACGCCGAACGAGCCCGAATTGCCACCGTTGCAGCCGCCGCCCGAGCGCGACCGTCCGTCCGCGGCGAGGCAGTGCACGTGAATACCGACCCGCCCGTGCCGGCGGATCTGCCGACGCGCGAGGGCCTCCGGCGCTGGCCGCCGGATGGCTATTTGCTGGTGAATGGTGCCGTCGACGTGCGCCGGAAAGTGGCTTGCATCTGCACCGAACGCTGCGGCGAATGTCACGGCGATTGCGGCTGCGCCGCGTGCGAACTGGGTTGGCTGGTCTATCAGGACGACCAGGCGCTGTGGGACGAGTCGGGCAATCTGATCAACGCCGCCGACCGCGGGGCGGCATGGAAGCGCATCGCCGATCCGCGCCAGCTGCGCCTGCGCTTCCAGGGCACGGGCATGGAGCCGCCGCACGAGGGCGGCAAAGCCACCGGGGATGAGGGTGGCGCCGGCCAGCCGACGCCGCCTGACGCGACGGCGCACGATCACCCGTCGGTGCCACCGATCTATCACGACGATACGGCGATCGGGTCCGACCCGGAGAAAGTGCGGTTCGGACGCTAAAGGCAGCCCGACCGCCCCGCGTTCAGTGCGGTATCGACACGCGCTCGGCCACGCGACTCTTCAGCGAGCGGGCATCGGTGGCCTCCAGATCAGCCTGGGCCACGATGCCGCAGATGACGCCATCGGCATCCACCACCGGCACGCGGCGGATCTGCTGTCCGGCCATCAGGTCGGCGCAATCTTCCAGGCTGGCGTCATCGCCGAGGGTCAACGCGGGCGCTGTCATGCACGAATCGACGGTGGCGTCCTGCGGGTTGATGCCGGCAGCGACACAGCGCACCACGATGTCGCGATCGGTGATCACGCCGATGACATGGCGTGCCTCGTCGACCACGGGGATTTCCCCGACGTCTTCTTCGAGCATCAGGCGGGCCGCATCGCGCAGCGAGGCGCCGGGCCGGCAAACGCGCGGGTGGCGCGTCATCACTTGCTGAATGTCCATGGGCTTCTCCCGTGGGTAGTGGGCCATCGCGCCGCCGCGGTGGCGATGAGTGACAGCCTGCCCGAACGCTCTTGAAGAAAGGGCATGCGAAATGTCAAACCCGGCGAAAGATGCGAAAGGCGGACGGATGGTTCAGGTTCGCCGCTCCCCGCGCACGCGAAAGGCCAGGCTGATGCGCGGCCCCACCGGCGTGCGCTGCTTGGGAATGGCGTGGTCGTAATGCAACTGCGTCTCCCAGCTCATCAGCAGCAGGCTGCCGGCCTCCAGGTCCACGTGCAGCACGCGACGCAGCGGCTGTTTGGCGCGAATGGTCATGCGCCGCGTGGCGCCCAGCGAGAGCAGGGCGATCGGCTGGCCGCGCACGAGTTCGGTCAGCTTGTCGTTGTGCGGGGCCACGCTGTCGTGCTGGTCGCGGTAGAGGTTGAGGCCGATGCTGTCGAATGGCGCGTCCACTGCGCGGGTGACCGCGGCCAGGGCCTCGCGCAAGGCCGCGGGCAGGGCAGGGTCGGCGACGCGAAAGTGCCCACGCAGGCGCGGCACCTCCACTTCGCGCTCGTACATCAGGCGGGTGCCGCTTTTCCACGCGATGCCGGCGTGCAGTTCGCCGAACCAGCGGCGCGCGGTGTCGCCGTCCACCAGCTCGGGGGTGAGCACGATCCGGCCGCTGGCGTCGTCCAGCAGGGTTTGCGGACCGCGATCGAACAGGCTCAGCTGGATCATGGCGGCGGCACGGTGATCGCGGACGGCTGGCGGCTCATGGCTGCCCGGAGCGGATCAGCGTGATGCGGCCGTTGGGTTCGAGGCGCGCCGTGATCACGCTCGATTCGTCCTCCAGGCCGGCGGCGCGCAGCGCCCGGTCGAACACCGCGTCGGACAGGTTGCATCGGCGCAGCGCCCGCGGGTGACGCCGGCCGTCGCGGGCGAGGATGGTCGGCCAGCCTTCGAGCAGGCGATTGACGAGGCTGCTGCGCGTGCAGATCCACGCCAGCGCGCGGTCGGTCGCCAGGATGCACGCCACCGCGATGATGCCGCCGAAGAACGAGGTATCCGAACCGATGATCGGCGTGCGCATAAGGCTACCGACCAGGATCAGCACCACCACGTCGAGGGTCGACATTTCCCCGAACGCGCGCTTGCCGGTCAGGCGCAGCATGGCCAGCAGCATGAGGTAGACCACGACCCCGCGCACGGCAAAGTGCCACCACGGTTCGGACAAGTGGAAGAGGGTGTGCATGGTTGCGCCTCCCGGGCTGCTGCGTGGAGGCATCGGCGGCCGCGGTCCCGGCGGCGGTCACGACGCCAGGTCGTCGCCCGTCGCCTCGATCCGCCGACGCCGCGCGCGCCAGGTTTCGGCGGTCTGCGGCTTGACGAAGAGCGACAGGATTTCCGGATGGATTGACTTGGCCTGCCGCTCGATGCGATTGATGCAGGCCTCGATCTGCGGGGTGCTCAGGGCGTCCTCGAACTCGGCGCTCAGCGTGGCCACCACCTGGTTCGGTCCCATCTGCACCGTGAGCACGCCGTTGGCGCAGTGCACGCCATCGTCTGCCGCGGCGATCGCGAGAATTGATCCGCTTACCCTGGGGTGTGCCGGCTCGCCGATCAGCAGGCCCTTGGTTTCGCGCGCCAGCAGGGCGGCGAACACGGCCAGCACGGCGGCGATCCCGATCGAAGCCATGCCATCAAGCCTGGGCTCGTCGAATACCTGTGCGCCCACCACGCCGCACAGCGCGATCAGCAGGCCCAGCAGCGCGGCGCTGTCCTCCAGCAGCACGGTGAACGTGGTCGGGTCCTTGCTGAGCCGGAACGCCTCGAAGTAGCCCAGTCTCCCCTTGCGCGCGCGGAACTCGCGCAGGGCCACCACCCACGACGTGCCCTCGAACAGGAACGAAACGGCCAGCACCGTGTAGTTGATCCACGGCCGCTCGATCGGCTCCGGCTCGCGGACATGCATCACGCCCTCGTAGAACGACACGCCGGCGCCGGCGGCGAGCACCAGCAAGGCCACGATGAAGCTCCAGAAGTACAACTCGCGACCGTAGCCGAACGGATGGCTGCGGTCCGGCGGCTTGCCCGCGCGATGCAATCCGTACAGCAGCAGCACCTCGTTCACCGTGTCCACCAGCGAATGCACGCCCTCGCTGAGCATCGCCGAACTGCCGGAGAAGCCCGCCGCCACGAACTTGGCCACGGCGATCATCAGGTTGCCGCCGAGCGCGACATAGACCACCTTGTGGGGCGCGGAGGCCTTCACGCGCCGCTCCCGGCATACAGCTTCTGGCAGCGCAGGCAGAAGAAGCTGCGGCGGTGGGTCTTGCCCAGATATACGCGCTGCAACGGAATGTCGTGGCGCGGACAACGGCCGCGGTTGTGCACCAGCCAGTGCTTCGCCAGCACGAAGGCCTTCTTCCAGGCCAGGAATTCGAACGAATAGACGCGCGCCTGCTCCACCAGCTGGCGCAGCTTGTACGGCGACAGCGCACCGACCGTGGACAGCGGGTGGACGCGGATGCGGTACAGCACCTCGTTCTTGATGATGTTGCCGACACCGGCGAACACGCTCTGGTCGAGCAGCGCGTCGCAGACCAGGGCAAGCGGCATGTCGCGCAGCTTCGCCCGCGCCCGCTTCGGGTCCCACTGCTCCGACATCACGTCGGCGCGCCAGTCGAACAGCGTGCCGAGATCGCCTTCGAGGAGGCGAACCGAACCGTTGTAGAAATTCAGCTCGCCCGTGTCGAAGACCAGTCGCAGTCGCGGCGCGATGTCGCGACCCTCGTTGATGCGATAGCTGCCGAACAGCAGCAGGTGCACACGCACCGTCAGCCGTCCGGACAACTCCATGAGGAACTGCTTGCCGAAACTGCGCAGCGACAGCACCTTGCGACCGGGCAACCGCTGCAGGTCGATCTTCGCGTTGCCTTCGGCGCGGCGGATCGCGCGCCCCGCGAACGCGGCGGCTTCTTCGCGCAGGATGACGATGGAGGGACCTTCGGGCATCGGTGTTCAGGCGACGGGTTCGGCCGGCGCGATTGGCAAGGCCGGTGGGGCAGTGCATAGTGGCCATGGACAGACTGGAGAGAATCCCGTGAGACGGTCGTGAATGGCCCGTCGCCGGTACGGGAGGGACAGGGTGGCCATGGCAGAACCCGATGCGGAACCCGTCATGGCCGGACGCACCGATGCTGCGGCCGGCATGAGCGACGCGGAGGATTTTTTCGAGCATGCCGCCGTAGGCATGCGACTGGTCGCGGCCGACGGCACGATCCTGCGCGCCAACCAGGCCGAGCTGGACCTGCTGGGCTATCGCCGCGACGAGTATGTCGGTCACAACCTGGCCGATTTCGATGCCGACGGCGACAACCTGTGCGCACTGCTCGCGCGGGTGCGCGCCGGCGAACTGGTGGACAAGCGGCCAGCGCGGCTGATCGGCGGCGACGGTCGGGTGCGCCAGGTGCAGATCAGCTCCCGTGGGCGCTTTCAGGGTGGCCGATTCGTGTATTCGCGCTGCGTCACCGTCGACGTCAAGGAACAGAACTTGCGCCAGCGCGACATGGCCGAGCGCGATCGCCTCTCGCAGCAACTGCTGCAGGCCTTGCCGATCGGCGTATATGCCACCGATGCCGAGGGCACCATCACGTTTTTCAACGAAGCGGCCGTGGAGCTGGCCGGGCGACGTCCGATGCCGGGCGAGAAGTGGTGCCTGTTCGTGCAACTGTTCCAGGCCGACGGAACGCCGTTGCCGCGCGAGCAGTGCGCGATGGCGCGGGCGGTGCGCGAAGCGCGGACGATCAACGGCGACGTCGCCATGGCGCAACGCGTCGATGGTCGTCGGATCGCGTTCGCCGCCTATTCGACGCCGCTGTTCGACGGGGGCGCGCTGATCGGCGGCGTGAACATGCTGGTCGACATCACCGAGCAAAGCGAGGTCACGCAGGCGAGAAACGATTTGAACGGCCTCCTGACGCGACGCGTGGCCGAGCGCACCCGTGTCGCGGAGGCCAGCATGGCGGACCTGCATCGCAGCGAACGGTATTTCCAGCTGCTGGTGTCCAACGTCACCGACTATGCGATCTTCATGCTCGACCCGCAGGGCATCGTCACCAACTGGAATACCGGGGCGGAGCGCATCAAGGGCTATCGTGCCGAGGAGATCATCGGACAGCATTTCTCGCGCTTCTATCCGCCGGAGGAGCGCAGTCGCGACACGCCGCAGACGGCGCTGCAAACGGCCTTGCGGGAAGGCCATTACGTGGCCGACGGCTGGCGGGTGCGCAAGGACGGCAGCCGTTTCTGGGCCAGCGTGGTGATCGACCCGATCTACGACGACGGCGTGCTGATCGGCTACGCCAAGATCACCCGCGACGTCTCCCGGCGCCGGCAGGCCGAGGCGGCGCTGGCCGAGAGCGACCAACTGGCGCGCGGCATCATCGATTCCGCGCTGGACGGGTTTGCCCAGCTCGATGGAGCCGGCCGCATCGTGCGCTGGAACCCGCAGGCCGAGGCAATGTTCGGCTGGTCGCGCGCGGAAGCCCGCGGCCGGCCGCTGGCGACCCTGGTCGGCCCGCCCGGCCATCCCGAGCGACTGTTGGCCGACCTCGAACCCAGCCCGACGCGGGGCGCCAGGCGCGGGGCGACACGGCAGAGCGAGATGGTCAACCGCGTGGGCGAAACGATCCCGGTGGAACTGAGCGTCAGCAGCCTGTCCGTGCATGGCGAATCGCGCATCAACGTGTTCATCCGCGACCTCAGCGAAAAGATCCAGATCGAAGCGCAATTGCGCCAGGCGCAGAAGATGGAGGCCGTCGGCCAGCTCACCGGTGGCCTGGCCCACGACTTCAACAACCTGTTGCAAGGGATCATCGGTTCACTCGATCTGATCCAGCTGCACGCCGGCTCGGGCGACGCCGCCACGTTGCAGCGTTTCGCCCAGGGCGCGCTCAACTCGGCCAATCGTGCGGCGGCGATGACGCACCGCCTGCTGGCCTTCTCGCGCCGGCAGCCGCTGGACCCGCGCCCGGTGGCGGCCAACCCGCTGATCGGGTCGATGGAGGAACTGCTGCAGCGCACGCTCGGCGAGGCGGTGACGCTGCGCTTCGAGCTGGCGGACGACTTGTGGCTGACCCTGTGCGATCCGAACCAGCTGGAAAGCGCCTTGCTCAACCTGACCATCAACGCGCGCGACGCGATGCCCGACGGCGGCAACCTGCTGATCCGTTCGAGCAACCTGGACGCCGGTTCGATCGAGCGCGGCAACTGGCTGGAGGCGGACAGCGGGCAATACATCTGCATCGAGGTCACCGACGACGGCGCCGGCATGCCCCCGGAGGTGCTGGAGCACGCCTTCGAACCGTTCTTCACCACCAAGCCGACGGGGCGGGGCACCGGCCTGGGCCTGTCGATGGTCTACGGTTTCACGCGGCAGTCGAACGGCTATTGCGACATTCGCAGCGCGGTGGGCGAGGGCACCTCGATCAAGCTCTATCTGCCGCGCCATGTCGAGCTGGCGCGCACAGAGGACGATCAGGCAGATGCCGCCCCGCGTCCGTCGAACGGCGAACTGGTGCTGGTGGTGGAAGACGAACAGGTGGTGCGCCAGGTAGTGGTGCAGGTGCTGCACCAGCTGGGCTACGAGGTGCTGGAGGCGCCGGATGCCGATACCGCCCTCGCCGCGGTGGCGTCGCAAGGCAATCTGCACATGCTGATTTCCGACATCGGCCTGCCGGGCATGAGCGGCCGCGCGCTGGCCGACACGTTGCGCGCGCGCCAGCCCGGCCTGAAAGTGCTGCTGATGACCGGTTATGCCGCCGATGCGACGTCAAGCAGGGGATTCGCCGCAGGCATGGAGTTGATCACCAAGCCGTTCACGGTGAGCGCGCTGGCCGAACGGCTGCAGCGGATGCTGGGCCACGTCGCCGATCAGGACGGCGCGAACTGAGCCGGCCGGCTTGCTCAACCGCCGGTCGACGCGGGCGGCGAGGCAAGCAGCTCGCGCACAATCTGCTGCAGCATGTCCACGGACAACGGCTTGTTCAGCATGCGGACCCGCGGAAACTCTTCCGCCAACTCGCTGAGGTCGCCACCGGACATCACCGCGAACGGGACGTTGCGCTTCTGCAGGGCGACCATCACCGGCCATGCGTTCTCCCCGCGCAGGCCCACGTCGATCATCGCCGCATCGAGCCGGCTGGCCTCGACTTCGTTGAGGGCGTCGACCAGGTTGAGATCGACCAGCACCTCCAGGCCCATCGCCCGCAGTGTGTCTTCCATCACCATGGCCACCACGGGGTCGTCTTCGACCACCAACACGCGCTTGCAGTCTTCCATTTCCGTGACCCCGGCGCCCGTCAAAACCGCATTGTAGGCCTCCGACGGCGGTTTGGGGTCTCCGTCCGGGTCGTCCGGTTTTCGTGGTTGCAGCCGCGGCTCAAGCCTTTCCGCCCGGACCACCGAGTTGCTCGACCAGTTCGGCCTTGCGCTGTTCCATGCGCTCGCCCAGTGCCTTGAGCTCCGCTGCCGACAGCAGCTTCTTCGCCTCCTTGAACATCTCCTCCTCTTCTTCCTTGACGTGGTGTTCGACCAGCTCGCGCAAGACCTTGGCGCGGCCGGAGAACCGCTCGCTGCCGACGTCGGTGTCGAGCAGGTCCGGGAGCACCAGATCGCCGGCGGCGCGATGCTCCTCCAGCGCCTCGAAATACATCTTCGCATCGTCCTTTGTGCCGGCCTTCTTGAAGGCGGGATAGAAGATCTCTTCCTCGATCGTGGTGTGCGCCTCCAGGTTGACGCGGATTTGCGCGAGCAGCTCGCTGCGCGTCCTGGTGGCGCGGGCGGTGGTTTTCGCCAGCTCCGCCAGCAGTTCCTTGACCTTCTTGTGATCGGCTTTCAGCAGTTGGATGGCATCCACGG
>CALCWL010000074.1 GCA_937906285.1 uncultured Rhodanobacter sp.
GGCGCGCTCGCGGTTGTAGCCGTCGATCTCCAGCGACACGTTCATCACGCCGCCGGCGTTGACCGCGTAGTCCGGCGCATACAGCACGCCGCGGCGCTGCAGCTCGTCGCCGATCTCGTCGGTGGCCAGCTGGTTGTTGGCCGGGCCGCAGATGATCTTGGCCTTGATCCGGTCGATGGTCTGCTCGTTCAGCGTGCCGCCCAGCGCGCACGGCGAATAGACGTCCGCGTCCACGTCGTAGATCTCGTCCAGGCCCACCGCCTCGCAGCCCAGCTCGTCCACGCAGCGCTGCACCGCCTCCTTGTTGATGTCGGTGACGAACACCTTGGCGCCCTGCTCGCGCAGCAGCTTGATGTACTCGCCGCCGACGTGGCCGCAGCCCTGCACCGCGAAGCTGTACTTGCCGACGTCCTCATCGCCGATGATCACCGCCTTGCCGCCGCCCAGGTTCAGGCCGGCCACGGCGTTCTTGTAGGTCATGCCGCGCGACAGGCGCAGCACGTCGTTCACCGCTTCGGCCTCGGACTTGTACGGCCACATGCGCAGGCCGCCGAGCGCGGGGCCCAGCACCGTGTTGTGGATCGCGACGATGGCCTTCAGGCCGGCGTCGGCGTTGTGGCAAAACACGACTTCTTCGTGGCCGGTCTTGGCGATGGTTTCAAAGATCATTGCGACGGTGACTCCATGGATTGACGTTGCCCGCAGGCCTCGCCGACTGAGATGCGGGCACGCGGCCCGCCCTGGTGGTAAGGGACGAAACTGATCGCCCCGACCGGGGTCGGGGCGATCAGTCAAAACGCCAAGTTTAGTACGTCGCCCCTGCAGGCGATGGTGCGGCGCGTCAAGTCATCGGCGAATGGGCGCCGCGGACCGTCGCATTCAGCGGCCCCAGTAACCGCGCCGGAAGCGCCAATCATGGCTGTGGCGCACCCAGTGCGCCGGGCGGTAGTGATAGCCGGGGCGCATCCGCACCCAGTAGCCGCCCACCCAGACGTGGCGGTGTGCCGGCGCGTTCCAGCGCCAGTAACCGGGCGCCCACACATAGCCGCGGCGCGGGCCCGGCACCCGCTCGTAACGAGGCGGCGGAGGCGGGACGCCGATGCTCACGCCCACGGCAACCTGGGTGCGGGCGATGGCGGGCGGCGCGTACAGCGCGCCGGCAAGGCTCAGGCCGAAGCCGGCCAGCAGGGCAAACTTGAGTGGGGTGCGCAGCATGGCGTTCTCCGTCGGCGCCGCATCGGGCGGCAGGCAAGACAGAAAACGAAGGAGGGCCGCGCGCAGTTGACCCTTCGCGCGCGTCCCGTTCAGCTGGCGATCAAGCGTCGATCACAACTTGCAGTTCGGCGCGCGGCCGCTGGCGCGCGCGTGCTGCCAGACCGGCAGCAACTGCTGCGCCTGCCGCTCCAGTGCCTGCGCGCGGTTGCCGGAAGACGGATGCGTGGACAGGAATGCCGGCGGTTTGCTGCCGCCCTGGGCGCCCATTTTTTGCCACAGCGTCACTGCCGAGCGCGGATCGAAGCCCGCTTGCGCCATGTAGCGCTGGCCCAAGGTATCGGCCTCCCTTTCCTGCGTGCGCGAGAACGGCAGCAGGATGCCCAGTTCCGCGCCGGCGCCGAGCAGCGCCGCCGCGGTGTTGGCGTCGCCGCCGCGGCTGCCGGCGTACACCGTGCCGGCGGCCACCGCAGCCTGCGCAGCGAGGTTGTCCGACACCCGCTCCGCGCCGTGGCGCGCCACCACGTGCGCCAATTCATGACCAAGCACCGTGGCCAGCTGGTCCTCGTTGCTGGCCAGCTTGAACATGCCCTTGTTCACGCCGATGCGCCCGCCGGGCAGGGCGAACGCGTTGGCGCTGTCGTCGCCGACGATCTGCACCTCCCACTGCTGGGTGTTCCATGGCGGCGGCAGCACCGCGACCAGGGCATTGGCCACGCAGGATGCGTAGGCGCGCTCGCGCGGTGCGTCGACGAACTTGCCCTGCTTGCGCATGTCGTTGAACGCGGCCAGGCCCATCTGGCTCATCTGGCTGTCCGATACCACCATCAGCTGTGAACGGCCGGTGGGCGAGGTGACGCAGCCGCCCAGCAACGTGGCGGCCAGCGGGATGAGCAGATGGCGGAGTCTCATGCGTGGTTCCCCTTGATGGTCGTGGTTTCGAGCATACCGGCAGGAAATCACGACCGGGATCAACGCGGTGTTGATGAAATGCACGAACGATCGTGCTATTTTCGCCACATGACGACCGCCAGCCACCCCGGCAAACGTGCCACCACCCGCGAAACCATCCTCGACCACGCCTATGAACTGGCCCGCCGCGACGGGCTGGAAGGCCTGTCGATCGGCGGTCTGGCGGCGGACGTGGGCATGTCCAAGAGTGGCGTATTCGCCCACTTCGGCTCGCGCGAAGACCTGCAGCTGGCCGTGCTCGACACCGGCCGCCGGCGCTTCGTGACCCGGGTGCTGCTGCCGGCACTGAAGCAGCCGCGCGGGCTGCCGCGGTTGCGCGCGATCGTCGCGCACTGGCTCGAATGGGGCCGCGACCACCAGAGTGGCTGCGTGCTGCTGTCCGCCGCCAGTGAGTACGACGGTCGCGATGGCGCGTTGCACGACGGTGTGGTGCGGCAACAGTCCGGCTGGCGCGACGAGTTGCAGAAGGCGATCGCGCAGGCCGTCGAGCTGGGCCACCTGCGCAGCGACACCGACGTCGCGCTGCTGGCCTTCGAGATCTACGCCCTGATGCTCGGCCTGCACCACGACGCCGGGCTGTTCGGATTCGACGAAGCCGGTCGCTGCACCACGGCGGCCTTCGAGCGCCTGTGGCGCAGCTGGCAAACCTGAGGCGAGACCCATGTCCACCGTCATCGACCGACTCAAGCTCACCACCGTGCGCACCGGCTTCGTGCTGGGCGGCCGCATCGCACCCAGGCGCACGGTGAACCGCGCCGCGCGCCTGTTCGCCACCCCGTTCGCCAGCAGCCGCAGCCGCGCGCAGGCGGCGCAGGGCGACGCGGACATGCAGCGCGGCGAGTTGCAGGTCAACGGCGAAACCATCGCCACCTACGTCTGGGGCGACCCGTCGAGCCAGCCGTACGCGCTGCTGGCGCACGGCTGGTCCAGCTTCGGCCTGCGCTTCCTGCCGTGGGTGGCGCG
>CALCWL010000075.1 GCA_937906285.1 uncultured Rhodanobacter sp.
GTTCTGGAACGTCACCGTGGCCAGCGTCTGGTTCTCGCGCTGGATCGGCACGCCCTCCTTCGCCTCGACCGCTTGGTGCAGGCCGTCGGACCAGCGCCGGCCGGCCAGGGTGCGGCCGGTGAATTCGTCGACGATGATGACCTCGCCGTCGCGCACGATGTAATCGACGTCGCGCTGATAGATGCCGTTGGCACGCAGCGCCGCGTTGAGGTGGTGCACCACCGCGAGATTCTTGGAGTCGTACAGGCCGCTGTCCTGGTCGATCACGCCGACCTCGCGCAGCAGTTCGTCGGCGTGCTGCATGCCGGCCTCGGACAGATGTACCTGCTTCTGCTTCTCGTCGACCCAGTAGTCGCCTTCGCCGTCCTCCTCGGACTGGCGGATCATGCGCGGCACGATCTTGTTGACGGCGATGTACAGCTGCGGGGAATCCTCCGCCGGG
Source organism: uncultured Rhodanobacter sp. (assembly GCA_937906285.1). Taxonomy (GTDB): domain Bacteria; phylum Pseudomonadota; class Gammaproteobacteria; order Xanthomonadales; family Rhodanobacteraceae; genus Rhodanobacter. The sequence goes on from CALCWL010000075.1 coordinate 443, forward strand.
CCGGAGATGATCAGCGGCGTGCGCGCCTCGTCGATCAGGATCGAGTCGACCTCGTCGACGATGGCGTAATGCAGGCCGCGCTGGTAGCGCTGTTCCTTGCTGAGCGCCATGTTGTCGCGCAGGTAGTCGAAGCCGAACTCGTTGTTGGTACCGTAGGTGATGTCGGCCGCATAAGCCGCATGCTTGTCGGCGTGATCCATGCCCGGATAGACCACGTCGACGGTCAGGCCGAGGAAGTTGTACAGCTTGCCCATCTGCGCCGCGTCGCGTCGCGCCAGGTAGTCGTTGACGGTGACCACGTGCACGCCCTTGCCTTCCAGCGCGTTGAGGTACACCGGCAGCGTGGCGACCAGGGTCTTGCCTTCGCCGGTGCGCATCTCGGCGATCTTGCCCTGGTGCAGCACCATGCCACCGATCAACTGCACGTCATACGGCCGCATGCCCAAGGTGCGGCGCGACGCCTCGCGGGCCACCGCAAAGGCTTCCGGCAGGAGCTTGTCCAGCGATTCGCCGGCCGCGTGACGCTGCTGGAACTCGGCGGTCTTGCCGCGCAGCGCGGCGTCGTCCAGTTTCTCCATCTCCGGTTCCAGCGCATTGATGCGATGGACCGTACGTGAAAGCTGACGCAGCACACGCTCGTTGCGGCTGCCAAACAGACTCGTCAGGGCACGATTGAACATCGATTTTCCGGTTGGGGGAACAAGACGCCCGCTGCACGCGCGGGCCAATCGAGCATGTTACTACATGCCCGGCGCGGCTCACCCGGTCTGGCGGGATGGACGTGCCCGCGCCCCGCGGGAACGCCGGTGAGCCGTCAGGAACTGGCGGCTGCCGGGGCCGGATTCAAGGGACGGGAGGGAAGGTCCGGACTAGCGGTGGCTGCGCACGAACGCCAGCGGGTTGACCACGCGATCGTGGTACCAGACCTCGAAATGCACGTGCGAGCCGGTGGAGCGGCCGGTGGAACCGGCTTGCGCGATGACGTCGCCAACCTGCACATGCTGGCCGGGATGCACGTCCAGCTTGCTGTTGTGGGCGTAGCGGGTCATGTAGCCGTTGCCGTGGTCGATCTCGACCACGTTGCCGTAGCCGCGACGCACGCCCGCGAAGGTCACCATGCCTTCGGCCACGGCATGCACCGGCGTGCCGAACGGCGTGGCGATGTCGATGCCGGTATGCCGCGCCGACTGGCCGTCGAACGGATCCGGGCGCACGCCGAAATAGGATGAGATATAGCCGTGCACCGGCATGCCGGTGGGCTTCAGGTTCGACTCGATGCGGGCATCGAGCAACAGGCTCTGCAGCGCGGACAACTGCGCCTGCTGGGCGTTGAACTGGCCGGTGAGGCGGTCGATGCCCGCCTCCAGCGCGGGCGGCATGGCGTAACCGGTGCTGCTGGTGTCCTCGACGCCGCCGACCGCGGGCGGCTGGTCGAAGTTGAACTCGCCGCTGTCGAGCTTGCCCACCTGCACCAGGCGCTCACCGAGCGCGTTCAGGCGGGTCGACTGCGCCTGCAGCTGGCCCAGCTTGAGCGCCAGTGCATCCAGGCTGCGCTGCGCATCCGCGCGCACCCCGCCGAGTTCGGCATGTTGCTGGCGGATCTGCTGCTGCAGGTCGTGGATCTGGCTCAACGCCCGGTCTCGCGGGCTGGCAATGGCGAGGGTCAACGCGCCGCCCAGGGCCAGGCAACCCAGCACGCCCAGCGACAACATCGAGAACAGCTTCCAGCGCACGCGCCGGTTGGCCAGATCCAGCGTTTTCGGGAGCTTCCGCGCGCGTGAGACGAGTATGATCTGCATGTCTTTCCAAAATCGAATGTCGGCACCATGCACCGCGCGGAACCTTCCCGTCGCCGCGACAACGGACCGAAATCCCTTGCCGATTGCGGCTCCTTCGCGTCGCTGGCCCGAAAGGCCGGCGCGCTGGAAGCGCTGGACCGCGCACTGCGCCAGACGTTGCCGTTGCCCCTGCGCGAACAGGTCAGATTCGCCGATCTGCGCAACAACCGCCTCGTCTTCCTGGCGTCTTCACCGGCCTGGGCGTCACGCCTGCGCTTGATGCAGGCACAGATCCTTGCCTCCGCAAGCGCCGTCGGCGCCTGCGCCAGTTCAGTCACCGTGAAAGTGGCTCCCCAACCGCCGGCCGTTGCCGTACCGGATCAGTCAAAACCGCTTTCGCCAGCCGCGGCCGCCCACCTCAGGGCTGCCGCTGCCTCGTCCACAGACCCCGAATGGCGGGATCTGTTCCTTCAGCTGGCGTCCCTCGCCGAAACCGCTGATTCCCCCGAGCACCCCTCGAATTGAAGGGCGTTCCTGCGAGACGCGTCGCGTCTTGCCCCGTGGCCGATGCCACGCGAGCTGCGTTTATACCACGTGAAAAGTTAATGAAAAGTCCGGCCCGCGCCGGGCTGTGACCCAACCCGCGCGGCGAATGTGTCGCGGTCAACAAAAATGGCCGGATCCTGCGATCCGGCCATTTCGGTGGGCGATGCCGGGCGGACCGGCGCGACGCCAGGCGTCAGATGGCCTGGGCCGGATGCGCGTAGGAGATCGGCGACACCGCCGGATCCTCGTGGTAGCTGACCTCTTCCCACGCCGAGGCATCGGCGATCAGCGCGCGCAGCAGCTTGTTGTTCAACTCGTGGCCCGACTTGTGCGCGTGATAGGCGCCGATCAGGCTGTGGCCGAGCAGGTACAAGTCGCCGATCGCGTCGAGGATCTTGTGCTTGACGAACTCGTCCTCGTAGCGGAGACCGTCTTCGTTCAATACGCGGTAGTCGTCCAGCACCACCGCGTTGTCCATCGAGCCGCCCAGCGCCAGGTTGTTTTCACGCAGCATCTCGATGTCGCGCATGAAACCGAAGGTGCGGGCGCGGCTGACTTCCTTCACGAACGAGGTGGTGGAAAAGTCGATCTCGGCGCGCGAGGTGCGCTTGGAAATGATCGGGTGGTTGAAGTCGATCGAGAAGCCCACCTTGAAGCCCTCGAACGGCTCGAAGCTGGCCCACTTGTCGCCCTGCTGCACCTTGACCGGCTTCTTGATGCGGATGAAGCGCTTGGCCACCGGCTGCTCCTCGATACCGGCGGACTGCAGCAGGAACACGAACGGCCCCGCGCTGCCATCCATGATCGGCACTTCCGGCGC
>CALCWL010000076.1 GCA_937906285.1 uncultured Rhodanobacter sp.
CGTCTCGTCGTACAGGATCGCGCCGGAGATGTGCTCGTTCAGGCCCGGCGTGGTCAGCAGCAGCTCGCGGTAGGCGCGCCGGTTCTCCTCGGTGTTCTCGATGCCGACGGCTTCGAAGCGCTTGCGGATGGTGTTGGTCGACTCGTCGATCGCGATGATGCCCTTGCCGGGCGCAACCATCGCCAGGGCGACGCTTTCGAGATCTTCAATGCTCATTGGTGACTCCGCGATGGTGGGGGCGATGCCCGGCCACCCATGGTGGGCGCCGCCTCGAGAGCGAAGCGGCATGGTGAAAAACGGCGATTATAGGCCAGATCGGGGCTGCGACGGGCCGAAACGACGCCGCACCCCGCGGGCACTGCCGGCTCGGCTCAGGCCGGGTAGCCGGGCAGCTTGCACGGCGCCATCAGCCGGTCGCGCGCGGCCGGGTCCTTGGGACCGTTGAATACCACGATGTAATAAGTGGCCACGGGCTGGTGGATGTTGTTGTTCAGCGACGGGCCGTAGCGGAAGTTGGCCACCGCGCTGCGTGCCATCGGGCCGAGGTCGCTCTTCGGCTCCACCTTGGCCACCTGCACGTCCATCGGCACGCCGTCGGAACCGACGGTGTAGGTCACCGCCACGCAGCCGGGCTTGTCCAGGTTGAGGCCGCTGTTGGGCGCGTCCATCTGCACCTTGGTGTTGAGCAGGATCCAGTAGCGGTACAAATTCTGCTGGTCGATCCTGATCGTCTGCGCCAGCACCGGCGCAGCGGCGCCCAAGGCGAGCGCGAACAGCACGCCGCGATACACGGAGGGAAACGGGATTTTCATGGCAGGCTCCGGCAACGTGTCGACGGCCACAGTGTAGCTGCCTGCACGCCGCGCCAGCGTCGACGATCTCGCGACGACGCGGCCGGTTCAGGCTTCACAGGTCGCGCAGGCTGTCGATGGTGCCGTCGGGACCGACTGCGAGCAGCTTCAGCGTATTGGTGCCGCCGACGTGGCCGACGCGGTCGCCGTAGGTGATCACCACGCTGTCACCCTGGACCAGCCTGTCCTGCTCGAACAGCAAGCGCACCGCGGCGCGGGTGGAAGCGGCCATGCTCTGCTTCTCGCCGTGGCTGAACTCCACCGGCTGCACGTCGCGCAGCAACTGCATGCGTCGCCGCGCGGAGGCCGACGGCGACATGCCGTAGATCGGCACCGCGCTGCGGTAGCGCGACAACCACTGCGCGGTGGCGCCGGATTCGGTCAATGCCACGATCGCCCGCACGCCGAGCTGGCCGGCCAGCATCATCGCGGCCAGCGCGATCGCCTGGTCGGTGCGGTCGAGCCGGTGGCCGCCGGCGGAGAGGTCGTCCTTGGGCTCGAACTGGCGCTCGGCGCCGAGGCAGATCCGCGTCATGGCGGCCACCGCCTTGTCCGGATGCGCGCCGGCGGCGGTTTCCTCCGACAGCATCACCGCATCGGTGCCGTCGATCACGGCGTTGGCCACGTCGAGCACTTCGGCGCGCGTGGGAATGGGCGAGCGCACCATCGACTGC
>CALCWL010000077.1 GCA_937906285.1 uncultured Rhodanobacter sp.
GCCAGCCCCTACATCCACGAGACCAGCAAGAAGGTCGCGCAGGTGTTCGACAAGGCGATGGAAAACGCACCGTCTGTGCTCGTGATCGACGAGATGGAGGCGTTCCTCGCCGACCGCGAAATGGGCTCGGGCCATCACCGTGTGGAAGAAGTGGCCGAGTTCCTGCGTCGCATTCCGGAGGCAGTAAAGAACGACGTGCTGATCATCGCCATGACGAACCGCATCGAGATGATCGACCCGGCCATCCAGCGCCGGGGGCGCTTCGATCATGTCATCAAGGTGGACTTCGCCAGCGAGGTCGAAGTGCTGGCACTGCTGGACAAGTTGCTCGCCTCCTTGCCAAAAGAGTCGGATGTGGACGCCAAGCCGCTGGCGAAAGAACTGGCGGGCAGGCCCTTGTCCGACGTCTCTTTCGTGGTGCGCGAAGGTGCGAGGCTGGCGGCGCGCTCCGGCAAGGATCGCCTGGATCAAACCAGCCTTTTGTCCGCTCTGCGCTCGTCACCGGCGCGGGAGCGTGAAGGCGGTGAAACCAAGCGACGTATCGGATTTGTTTAGGGAGAGGCACTCGTGGTCGAGGGGGAAGACAAAAACAAGAAAGACGAAAGCAAAGGCTTCGCCGGCCTCTCGTCGCTCGTGTCCGATGTGGATACGTCGCCGCCTCCTGCTGCCAAGAGGGAGCCCACCAGCACGTCTGGCGCTTCTTCGAGTCCACATCCACATCCGCCTCCATCAGCGCAAACGGCACCGGCGCAGCCCCAGCCAAGGCAGCAGCAAACGTATCAAGAGCCTTCGCAACCGTCATCCGGATCATCTGGCGGCAAGTGGGTGCTCGGCATCGCGGCTGTCATCGGCGTCCTTTGGTTGATCGGCCAGGCCGACAAGCCCACGACCTCGTCAGCGCCCACCTACTCACCACCGGTGCAAAGCGCTGCGCCGAGCTATTCGCCGCCAGCGCAGCCGCAAGAGCCTTCTCGTCCGGCTGAATCTCAGCCGCCGGTTGGGCAAAACACCGTCCTGTCGACAGCGCAGATCCGGTATTGCATGGCCGAGGACATCCGTATGGATGGCGCGAAGGCCGCAGTCAATAACTACATCGACGCCGACGTGGAACGGTTCAACGCGATGGTGGCCGACTACAACAGCCGTTGCGGCAGCTTCCGCTATCGCAGCGGCGCGCTGGAAAGTGCGCGACGGGACATCGAGCCGTACAGGGGCCAGCTTCAGTCTGAAGGCCGGAGCAGATTCGCTCGTCCGTCCACTGGCTCACCTTCGACGCCAGCACCAGTGCAATCCAATCCAAGTACAGCCGTATCCAGTGCTCAAAGTCGCACCGTCCCCGGCCTTGAGTCACTTACATACGACGAGAAGGATGCTATTGAAACCGCCTGCATCCTGAAACGCAGCGAGGGAGCAGCCAGCTACAACAGGTGCATATCTGCCCAGATTGCTGCTCTCGCCAATGCACCCCGTACACCTGATTTATCAAGTTTGTCCTATGACGAAAAAGATGCCATAGAAACCGCGTGCATTCTGAAACGCAGTGAAGGAGCCGCCAGTTACAACCGCTGTCTAGCCTCTCAACTTAGTGCCCTTTCCAACGCTCCACGCAAACCTGATCTGTCGGGCTTGTCTTACGACGAAAAGGATGCCATCGAAACTGCATGCATCCTGAAACGTAGCGAGGGAGCCGCCAGTTATAACAGGTGTGTGGTTGCTCAACTTCGCGCTCTTGCCAATGCACCGCGACTACCCAGCTTGGCAGGGTTGTCCTATGACGAGAAGGATGCCATTGAAACTGCCTGCATCCTGAAACGCAGTGAAGGGGCCGCAAGCTACAACAGGTGTGTGGTTACTCAACTTCGCGCACTAGGCAGATAGGAGCGATCATCGATATGGCAATGGCAATCTGCTTTAAATGCGGTTCTGCAAAATCCGGCGCACTGGTCGCCTGCCGGAGTTGTAATGCTGCGCCGCGCACGAACAGCGAGTATGCCGTTTCGCTCGCGCTCTCCGACCATCTGTCGTCCAAAGATCAACTGGCCCAGTACAGCCACGAACTTCGCAACGGTCAGAAACTGTCTGTGCCGCGTGAGGCGCTTGTTCAGGCGCTGGATGCACTGAAAGACCCACAGCTCCTGGCGATGCTCGGCGCGCAAGCAGCAGCTCCCGCTCCAGCACCATCCGCCCCAGCAGCAACCCGACAGCCTCCACCTGCACCGTCGGCAGCTTCGCAACGGTCAGCCCCGCCGCCACCGTCTATCAGGCCGGAGCGTCGACTCACCAAGACGGCCCTCCATCAGTCCCCGTTCGCCATCTTGGGCGTGACGACACGCGATGACCGCAGACGCATCGTCGAGCTTGCGGAAGAGAAGTCACTGGAACTGGATCACGAGGTTTGCCAGAAGGCGCGTTCTGATCTGACCAATCCACGCAACCGACTGAGCGTGGAAATGGCTTGGCTCCCCGGCGTCTCGCCTCGCAAGGCATCTCAACTTTTTGACAGCCTGGTTCACAACCCGATGGCGATTCGGGAAGAGTCTGGTCTGCCTACGCTGGCACACCTGAACCTGCTGGCCGCTGCATTTGAGGCTGTGGATGGTGAGCACGATGCGGACGATTTGGCTGAGTTCATCATGGAGACCGCCTACCTTGCCGAAGAGCTAAGCCCCGAGGATGTCCTGCGCGACCTCAATGAGGATCGCGCCGTCTCCGGCTTTCCGGAAGTGCGTGCGCTCGACCAGATCGAAGCCGAATTGAACGAGCGCAAGCGGTACTACCGCATCGCCATCAAAGACGCCCTCGACAGACTTCCGCCAATGACGCTGATCCAAGTGATGACGGAAGCCGTCGATGGCGTGACTTCGGGCGGTGAAGATCATGCACCGGGGCTGGTCGATGATCTCGTGGACAGCTACGAGGTGGAAACCCAAGGCATCCTGCAAAAGGAAGCGGAAAACGTCCACAAGCTCATCAAGGTGGCCAGAGAGCATGCCGACTCCGGCGAAGCAGCCGTCAAGCCTTACGTGGACAAGCTTGATGTGGTTGCACGTAATTGGGACAAGATCGCCCAGCCCATTCAACTGAGTTCGAAGGCGCGCGGTATCGACCACGAAGCGAGCCGTCACTTGGCCTATGAGATTCGTAGCCTCGCTATCGACTTATTCAACAAGCATGACATGTTGGCGCAGTCTCAGCGACTGACCGGTCTGATTCAGGAGCTTTTTTCTGAAGTACCGGAAATCGCAGATCGAGTTGAGGAAGATGCGGACGCGCTCGCGGACATCTTCCAACAGCGCCAGCAGGCTGTGGCCCGCAAAGATGAGTGGGCGCGCGAAATATCTTACCGTGCCGAGATTGGCGTCATGTTCAAGGACACTTTGAGCATCTCGCCCCAGGGCGTCTCATGGAAGGGGCAGAACTTTCCCCTCGACTCGATCACGCGCGTTCGTTGGGGCGGCGTCAGTCATTCTGTCAATGGCATCCCCACAGGAACGACCTACACGATTGCGTTCGGCAATCGAAGTTCCGAAGCAGTTGTGGAACTGAAGAAGCAGGACATCTACAGCACGTTCATCGACAAGCTCTGGCGTGCGGTCTGCGTGCGTCTGCTCACCGAAATGCTCGAAGCCCTGAAAGATGGTCGCGATCTGCACTTCGGTGATGCGCTCCTGCACGACGACGGCATCACGCTGGTGAAGCGCAAGTTCCTCGGCTCCAACGAGAAGGTGCGTTGTTCGTGGGGCCAGGTCCACGTATGGAGTGCTGATGGTTCTTTCTGTATCGGAGCCAAGGACGACAAGAAGGTGAATGCCGGGATTTCCTATATTCACGGTGCGAACACGCACGTTTTGGAGCAGGCCATTCGCATGGGTTTCAAGAAGCCTGGGATGCGCCGTTTGAGCGAGCTGCTGCAGTGATTTAATCAAGAAATATTGGGGAGTTTTTATGGGGTTTCTGTCGAACCTGTTCGGGGGCAATAAAGAGGACAAGGCGCTGCGCGAGGCATTGGCGCAGATTCACCGCATCCTCGATGACGAAGCATTCCAGTTGGAACTCGTCCATCCTGCAATGAAGGCGATGCTGGAGTCGGCTCCCGCCTATGACAAAGACCCGAACGGCAGCGGCCCTTTCGGCTTCACCGAGTCCAATCCGATTCCAGTCAACGGGCCAATCGGCCAGCTGGCGTATCTGTCCAAACTCGAAACCCAGTCTGGTCAGCGCATCCTTTTTCATCGTCTCGGTGCCATCGACACGGTAGACGTGTTCGAGGCCGTGACGTTCAACGGTGCAGAGTGGTTCATCCTGTTCGTTGATCTTTACCATCCGCGACGCTCGCGCCTCACCCCGGACGGTTTCCGTTTCACGAAAGAGGTCGCGCAGTTCTCCGGCTTCCACAAGTTTTGCGAGAACTTTCCCTACGACTTCGTCGAGAAGAAGGCGTCCGAGCGCGAATCGGGACTGAGCATGGCCTACATCGCCATCAGCAAGGTGTCCGACCAAATCCAGAATCGAGTCTTCAATCGGCCGCTGGCTCACAAGGCCAAGCTCGATCTCGTGAAGAGCCGGTTGTCGAGCTTCCAATCCCAATAGGTGACGCCGATGAAGAAACCGCTTCTCGCGACGCTCGCCGCATTGATGGGCCTCCAGGCCGCACCCGCCCTGGCCGAGAACTACGAGGTGAACCTGACCCGCAAGGGCAGTAACGTTTACAAGATTGACGGCAAGGACATCATCATCCAGACACGCTACTGCTACGTCTACGCCTACTCTGAGGAGGCGATCTTCAAGACGTCAGGCTACGGCGGCGAGGTGATTTTCTTCGACAGCAAGGACAAATGCGATGTGAAGGCGGTCTTTGGCGTGTCGAAGCAGAAGCCGGGGAAATACGTGGTGACAGTCAGCCATGAGGACGACGACTGGTATGAGGTTTTTGGAACCAGCTCGTACATCAAGACATCAAGCTGCCTGTCTCTTGCCCTTGGCGAGGAGGCTTACCTGACCATTGCGAATTCCGGGTTCGGAAGACTGCGCTTCAAAGATGGCAACGACTGCATGGTCGAAGCCGTTTACACCAAGCTGCGGCTATGAGAGGGAGATGATGAACCGTGGCTGCTGCTGACGACAAACAAAAGGGAGGTGCCACAGGCTTCTCCGGTCTTTCGACACTCGTCTCCGATGTCGAAGACAACCGTCCTGCCAGCAAAACTGCGCCGGAAGTCGCCCCGCCGCCGAGCAACCCACCGCCTCCAGAACCTACGCCCACACGGGCCGAGGACGCCCCGGCTGCATCCACCGCACCTCAATCGCCCAACGGAAAAAGCGACAGTTCTTCCGATGTGACCACCGGCAAATGGATGGTCGGCATCGGGTTGGGAATCGGGCTTCTGCTCATCATCTTCGTCAACTCAAGCAAGAACGAGTCTACCCGCCCGGTTGCGGCTCCCGCCGCACAGACCCCGGTCGCTGCTGTCCCCGCCTATCAACCGCCACCTCCCCCGCCAGTCACGCCGAGGCAGCAGCCCACCCAAGAGGCGGTCATCCGGCGAAGCGCCGCCACGGAATCCGTGAACGTGCTCGGCCAGCAGGTTGTGTTCTCGAACCCAAGCGGCTACTGCACACCGGGCAAGTCGGCACGGGAAATCGAACTGATGGACATGGCACGGCGTTCCCTCGGAGAAGGTTCTCGCCTCGTGCATGCCGCAGTCCTTTGTTCAGAACTGAAGGACTACAGGCAGGGCCAGCGGGAAATGCTGGATCACTGGCTGCAAATCCAACTCATCGGGCCGAAGGGAAATTTCCAGCGAATCGAGGTACCGCGCGAGACGTTCCTGTCCGGCCTTTCCAAGTCGAGTCCGCGGGTGAATCCTGCCGAACTCAATCGACGGCTGAAGGCGTCGTTCGAGAACAGCGACATCAGCCTGTCCGACATGAAGTTTGAGCCGATTGGGCGGGACGGCAACGCGGTCTATTTTTCCATGCGAATGAACATGAGCATTGGGGAAACCAGCCGACCGATTTCCGGGATCAGCGGAATCACCCTTCTAAACTCTCTCCCTCTGTCGATCAACGTCTATGAAGGCACCGGCTCGCAGCAGAGCCGTGGCCAGTTGCAGGCCATCCAGCAGGAGTTGCTGAACAGCCTCCTCACCGAGAACTGATGATGAACAGAGCAAGATCAACATTCGCCGCCCTGTACCTCTGCTTGCTGGCCGTGGTCGCCCTGCCAGTCGCCGCGCAGACGACGGGCCATACCAAGCTCAACGTCAAAGGCCGAGTGCAACTCGAAATCCCGAGCGACTGGACAATCAGCGATGCGGAACAGCGAAAGCGCGTCAAGGAGTTTGGAGAGAAGCTCGTCGGGATTCCAACTCAGCACACTGCCTCACTTGCGGCGCAGTCCTACCCCGCGCCGTCACGAACGATGGTCAGGGTGTCGTTCATCCCGATGGAGCCACCAATCACTCAGGCCGATGTGCGGCAGGAAGTCCAAGCGAACAAGCAGCAGGTGCTGAAGGACTTGGCTGATACCTGGCGGGAAGAGGCCCCGACGATGTGGGCGGGTTTGGCAAAGAACGGTGTGAAAGAAGTGGGCCGCGCCAGCGTTGCCGTCGAGCCACTTGGCGGCCAGCTCGCCCTGATTATTCGCTACGCGCGCACCTCGACTGCCAATCCGGCCGAGACCATGAGAGTGACCCAGTACCACGTGCCTCTGGGCGCTGAAAAGGCGCTGATCACGCTTTCGTACATTGAGAGCGATCCGCAAGCGACAGCAGCACACAACCGATTGAAGAACAGCATCGTGATCCGATAAGAAGAGCAGGAACCGCCAATGGCCTACGAAGATCCCAACGCACCGTCGCCCGCCTCCAACAACCAGGCCCAACAATCAACGTCGCCTGTTGATCAAAGCAAGAGCTTTCTTGGCGGGCAACATCACCCGTGGCGACGATTGTTCGCGCGCACGGTCGATATCTGCACGGCAGGATTCCTGCTGTTCCTGATCCTGATATTCGCTTTTAGCGCAACGATGCCCGAACAGGCGGCGGGCTTTGCAAAGGCAATAGAGAATCCGATTGTCGCCAGCGTCGTGCTGTATTTGATCTGGCTGCCTGCTGAGGCGGTGCTGCTGTCGTTGTTCGGGACGACTCCGGCCAAGTGGCTGTTCGGCATCAAGGTCGCGCACCCTGGAGGCGGCTTGCTGTCCTTTTCGGAGTCGCTGAACCGCTCGTTTCTGGTCTTTGTTCAGGGCGTCGGGTTCGGCATTCCATTCGTCGCACTGTTCACGCAGTTGTTCGCGTATCGGCGGCTGACGAAAACGGGCACGACGCTGTGGGATACATCGACAAGCGCGGAGGTGCTTCACAGAAAGTGGGGCGTGTTCCGCGCGCTCATGTGTACTGCCGCCGTGTTCGCCGTACTGATTCTGATGAGTGCCTTGAACGCGGCAGGCAATCGATAACGACAACAGGAGGAACCAATGGCATACGAAGACCCCAACGCGCCGTCACAGCCCCAGACGCGCGCGCCTGCCGCACCTGCAGCAGCACCAGCGGCCACACCCGAAAAGAAGTCCGGCTCATGGGACTGGCTGTGGCCGTCCATTGTTGCGGTCATCATCGTCAAGGTGTTCGGCCTCGTTGGCGGCCTGGTTACCTTTGGCTGCTACTACTGGCTCAAACCGAAGCTGGGAACGTGGGGCGCGGTTGCTGCCTCCGGCGTCATCGGCGTGGTGGTTGCCATCGGCCTCATGGCAATGATTCGTAGCTGATCCTTCCCGCTGCTCAGCGCACCGACTCGCTCGTAGCTGTTTCCCGCCACGCCACCGACTGACCGAGCCTCGGTCTGGCCGACGTCGCCCAAACGTGGGAGAATTGGCAGGATTTGGCAATCATATTTCAACGTCGGCAAGGGCAAGGCGATGGCAGACGCAGAAGACGAAATCCTCACGCTGGATGAAGTCGCGGCCTACCTGAAGGCGGGCAAGCGCACGGTCTACCGGCTCGCGGCGGACAAGAAGATCCCGGCGTTCAAGCTCGGCGGCACTTGGCGGTTCCGCAAGGCCGATCTGGAGCAGTGGATTGCGCAGCAAACAACAGGCGGCCAACGCGAGGGGAACGCATGACAAAACACCAAGACCAAAGCCAGATCAAATGGGTCGCCGACTTCATCTGGAATATCGCCGACGACCGTCTGCGCGACGTCTATGTGCGCGGCAAATACCGCGACGTGATCCTGCCGTTCACCGTGCTGCGGCGGCTCGACGCCGTGCTGGAATCCACCAAGCAGGCGGTGCTGGAGCGAAAGCAGTTCCTTGACGCGCACAACGTGGCCGAGCAGGACGGCGCACTGCGCATGTCGGCGGGCCAAGCATTCTACAACGTCTCCGACTTCACGCTGGCCAAGCTGAAAGGAAGCAGCCAAGGGCAGCGCCTGCGCGACGACTTCATCGCCTACCTCGACGGTTTCTCGCCCAACGTGCAGGAAATCCTCACCAAGTTCAATTTCCGCAACCAAATCCAGAAGCTCGTGGATGCCCACGTCCTGGGCTACCTGATCGAGGACTTCCTTGATCCCGAGGTCAACCTCTCGCCGTTGCCCGTGAAGGACGCGGATGGTCGCGTCAAGCTGCCGCCACTGGACAACCACGGCATGGGCACCGTGTTCGAGGAGCTGATCCGCCGCTTCAACGAAGAGAACAACGAGGAAGCGGGCGAGCACTTCACGCCGCGCGACGTCGTCAAGCTCATGGCCAAGCTGCTGTTTCTGCCCGTGGCCGAGCGCATCCAGTCCGGCACCTATCTGCTCTACGACGGTTCCTGCGGCACCGGCGGCATGTTGACCGTGGCCGAGGAAACCTTGCAAGAGCTGGCCGACGACCACGGCAAGGAAGTCTCCATCCACCTCTACGGGCAGGAAATCAGCGACGAAACCTACGCCATCTGCAAGGCCGACCTGCTGCTGAAGGGAGAAGGCGGCGCAGCGGAGAACATCGTCGGTGGCGCAGACAAATCGACGCTATCCGCCGACCAGTTCCGCAGCCGCGAGTTCGACTTCATGATCTCCAACCCGCCCTACGGCAAGAGCTGGAAGACCGATCTGGAACGCATGGGCGGCAAGCAGGGATTCAACGACCCGCGCTTCATCGTCAGCCACGGCGACAACCCCGAACTGAAGCTCATCACCCGCTCCAGCGACGGCCAGCTCATGTTTCTCGTGAACAAGCTGTCCAAGATGAAGCTCAACGCGCCCGCCGACGGCGTGGGCAGCCGCATCGCCCTAGTCCACAACGGTTCGGCGCTGTTCACCGGCGACGCCGGACAAGGCGAAAGCAATATCCGCCGCTGGGTGCTGGAAAACGATTGGCTCGAAGCCATCATCGCCCTGCCACTCAACATCTTCTACAACACCGGCATCGCCACCTACATCTGGGTGCTGGCCAACCGCAAGGCCGCCGCGCGCCGTGGCAAGGTGCAGTTGATCGACGCCAGCCAATGGTTCCAGCCGCTGCGCCGCAATCTCGGCAAGAAGAACTGCGAGCTGGCGGAAGGCGACATCCAGCGCATCGTCGACCTCTACTTGGGCGAGGCGCAGGAAACCGCGCAGTCGAAATGGTTCGACACCCAGGACTTTGGCTACTGGAAGATCACCGTCGAACGCCCCCTGCGCCTCAAGAGCCAGCTGAAGCCCGCCGCCATCGAAACCCTGCGCTTCGCGTCGGGTGACGAAGCCCTGCGCGCGGAGATTTACGCAACGCACGGCGACAAGCTCTACACCGACTTCGCCAAGCTGAAGCCTGAAATCGAGGCGTGGCTGAAAGGTGATGATAGCGGCGACGGTGATGATGCGGCGGACAGCAACGACGAGGATGGCGAGGACGGCGCACCCGCGAAGAAGGCAGTGCCGGAAAAGCGCCGCAAGAAGCTGCTCGACGCTGCCACATGGCAGCGCGACAAGGCGCTGCTCGATCTGGCGCTGTTGGCGCAGCAGGACTTGGGCGACGCCGTGTTCGACGACCACAACGTGTTCCGCGAACGGTTCGACGCGGCAATGAAAGCGCAGGGCCAGAAGCTCGGTGCTGCAGACAAGAAGGCCATCCTCAAGGCCGTGAGCTGGCGCGACGAAGCGGCCCCGCCGGTGATCGCCAAACGCAGCAAGCTGAAAAAGGGCGACTACTTTGAGCCTGGCTTCGACGGCGCGTATCTGCAAACGGTGGGCAACGACCGCTTCATGGTGGAGTACGAACCAGACACCGACCTGCGCGACACCGAGCAGGTGCCTTTGACGGAGCCGGGGGGCATCGAGGCCTTCTTCCGGCGCGAGGTGCTGCCACACGCGAGCGATGCGTGGGTGGACGGCGAGAAGACGCAGATCGGCTACGAAATCTCCTTCGCCCGCTACTTCTACCAGCCCGCGCCCTTGCGTTCGCTCGCGGAAATCCGCGCCGACATCCTGAAACTGGAACAGCAGACCGAAGGCTTGCTGCACAAGATCGTGGGAGGCGTTCCGGCATGAGCCAGCGCAACGAGCTTCTGGCGTCCATCGCCAACACGATCCAGGACTACCGGGGCGGCTCGCTCCCGCAGCCCATTCCCGACCATGTCGAGCGTTGGGTGCAGCAGTTCGACGCCGCCGTGCAGTTGCCCATCCTGCAAGAGATCGACCATGTCCTGAAGAAGATCTACTTCTCGAAGGAGGACGTGGCGAAGTTTCTCCGTGGCGCGATGCGCACCCAGAAACTCACCGGCGACAGACCCGACAAGTTCTGGCGATCCGCCAGCTTCCTCGACATCCAGGGCGGTGGCAGCAGCCAGACCGACATGCTCGCCCTGTTCTCCGAGCAGCTGGAGGAAGAGCATGGATTTGGCATCGACGACTGCGGGCAAGGCGACGAAGTCTTCATCTATCTGGATGACGGCATCTTCACCGGCAACCGCGTGCGGCGCGACCTGGAGAATTGGATTCGTGATCACGCGCCCGCGCAGGCGAAGGTGCATGTGATCTGCATCGCCCAGCACAGTGGCGGGCAGTATTACGCAAGCGGCAAGATTCAAGACGCCATCAGAGCCTCGGGCAAGACCATTGGCATCACTTGGTGGCGTGCCATCGAGCTGGAGGACAGGCGGGCCTACAGCGCAACGGCGGACGTGTTGCGCCCGACGGCGATCCCGAACGATCCTGCGGTGCAAGCCCATGTGGCGGCCATGCGGTACCCGCCCACGCTCAGAGCCGCTGGCAACCCCGGCGCTGCGGGTCTGTTCTCCAGCGACGCGGCCAAGATTCTGCTGGAGCAGGAGTTCCTGAAGGCCGGCGTCCACATCCGCCAGATTTGCCCCAACCTCGGTGACACCCAGCGCCCGCTGGGCCACATGACGTTGGAGACGCTGGGCTTCGGCTCGCTCATCGTCACTTACCGCAACTGCCCCAACAACGCGCCACTGGCGTTCTGGGTGGATGCACCGTGGTATCCGCTGTTCCCGCGCACCACGAATACGCAAACGGCAGTGCGCAGGATGTTTGCGAGTCTGACCGGAGACGATCTCTGATGGCCGAGAGAGATCAAACCCGCACCTACAGCCGCAAGGAAAGCGTCGTCTTCCTCAAGACCGACGAGCCGTTCGGCGGCCTGTCCAACATGGCGGGGGGCTACCCGATCCATGTGAACGGGGTGCGGATACTGACCTCCGAAGCGCTGTATCAGGTCTGCCGCTTTCCGCATCTTCCCGACGTGCAGAAGCTGATCATCGGCCAGGTCAGCCCGATGACGGCCAAGATGCGGAGCAAGCCTTACCGCAAGGACTCGCGCCCGGATTGGGATCAGGTGCGCGTGCGCATCATGCGCTGGAGCCTGCGCATGAAGCTGGCCAACAACTGGAACACCTTCAGTGCGCTGCTGCTGAAAACCGGCGACCGGCCCATCGTCGAGGAGTCGCGCAAGGACGCATTTTGGGGAGCCAAGGTCGTTGACGACGGCGACACCCTGGTCGGCATGAACGTCTTGGGCAGGCTGCTGATGGAGTTGCGCGAGCAGGTGAAGCAGCAGGGGCGCGACGCAGCCCTCGATATCGCACCGCCGGACATTCCGCAGTTCCTGCTGTTCGGGCGGCCGATTGAAGTGGCAGTGGGCGTGCCAACGCCGCAGGCCGTCGAAGCACAGGAGCAAGGCTCCCTATTCGGTGCGGACACAGCCGCCGCCGTCGAGGCTGTGGCTGCTCGGGCACCGGTTGCTCAGGCCAAGACGGTCTATGAAGCCTATCGCGCATCGGGTCTGCCTTGGGTGCCGCATGTACCAGAAGGCTGGCAGGTGCTGCGCAATGGCCGCCTGTTCGGTCATCGCGTCGAAACCGGTTATCCCGACTTGCCGATTCTCGAAGTTTCGCTGCGCACCGGCGTGCGCGTGCGCGACATGGAACATGGCAAGCGCAAGCAGGTGATGAGCCAGAAGGAGAACTACAAGCGCGCGGTCAAGGGTGACATCGCCTACAACATGATGCGCATGTGGCAAGGCGCGGTCGGCCCTGCTCCGGTCGACGGCTTGGTGAGTCCGGCCTATGTCGTGGTCAAGCCGTTCGCCGAAGCCAACAGCGCCTATTACAGCTACCTGTTCCGCACGCAGGCGTACATGCGCGAGGTCAACAAGTTCTCGCGCGGCATCGTGGCCGACCGCAACAGGCTGTATTGGGAATCCTTCAAGCAGATGCCTTCGCTCGTGCCCCCGCGCCCGGAGCAAGACCAGATCGTCGCCTACCTGCGCGCGCAGGATGCCCACATCGCCCGCTTCATCAAGGCCAAGCGTGATCTCATCGCGCTGATGGCCGAGAAACGAAGTGTCCTTGCAGAGCGTGCGATTTCATCAGCGGACACGCAATACCTTCGACTAGACCGAGTCGTCTCGCTTCTGGCAACGCCAATCACCAGGGAGCCGAAGGCGACTTACACCCCGATTGGCATGTTCAACCGTGGGCGCGGCATCTTCCACAAGCCATTGACCGAAGGAAAGCATCTTGGGGATTCGACATTCTTCCGAATCGGAAAGGGCGACCTGGTATTCAGTGGGCAGTTCGCTTGGGAAGGTGCTATTGCTGTCGCAAGTGCAGAAGATGAAGGGTGCATTGCGTCCCATCGCTACCCGATTGCCAAGTGCAAACTGGATGCTGTCACGCCGGAGTATCTCTACACGTTCTTCTTGAGCAAGGCTGGCGACCTGATTCTCAACCATCATTCACGCGGCGCAGCGGGACGCAATCGCCCGCTGAATCCGCGCTCGCTGTTAAAGGAGAAGATTCCGGTTCCGCCGCTGCATCGGCAACGCGAAGTTTCCGATTTCCTCTATGAAGAACTATCGGTGCGCCGCGAGATAGAGAAGGAAATTGCCTTGATCCGCGAATACCGCGACCGCCTGATTGCTGACGCCGTCACCGGCCAGGTTGACCTGCGCGGCTGGCGGCCCGGCCCGGACGATGCCGTCAGCGACGACGATCTTGCTGCGCTGGGCGACGATGAAGCCGCACCCACCGAGGAGGATGCCGATGGCGAAGAAAACTGACACCAAAATTGTGTCGACACCGCCGACACAATCTGCCGCCCTGCAAGCTGCGGGACAAATGGCCGCTCTACCCACCACCGGGCAAGGCGAGTTTCTGCTCTACCAGACCGAGGACGCCCAGACCCGCGTGCAGGTGCGCTTTGAGGCGGGTGACGTGTGGCTGACCCAGCAGCAGTTGGCCGATCTTTATCAAAGCTCGCCACAGAACATCACCCAGCACATCCGCGCCATCTACCAGACCGGGGAATTGCAGGAGGCGGCAACTTGTAAGCCGTACTTACAAGTTCGGCAGGAGCGCGGTCGGCAGGTCAGCCGCAGCCTCAAGCACTACAACCTGGAGGTGGCGCTGGCCATCGGCTACCGGGTGAAGTCGCACCGTGGCACGCAGTTCCGCCGCTGGGCCACGGAGCAGCTCAAGACCTATTTGCGCAAAGGCGTGCTGCTGGACGATGAGCGCTTCAAGCGCGGTGACGACGCCGAGTATTTCGAGGAGCTGCTGGCGCGCATCCGCGACATTCGCTCGTCGGAAAAGGTGTTCTGGCGCAAGGTGCTGGACATCTACGCCACCAGCCTGGACTACGACCCGCACACCGAAACCTCGCAGCAGTTCTTTGCCACGGTGCAGAACAAGATGCACTGGGCGGCGCACGGCCACACGGCGGCCGAGCTGATCGTGCAGCGTGTGGACGCCAAGGCGCAGAACATGGGCCTGACCAGCTGGGCCGCTGCCAGCAAGGGCGGGCCGGTACGCAAGGCGGACGTGGGCATCGCCAAGAACTACCTGAATGCCGAAGAACTGGACACGCTCAATCGCATCGTCACGGCCTATATCGAGGTGGCGGAATTGCAGGCGCAGGCGCATCAGCCCATGACCATGCGCGATTGGGCAACAGAGCTGGACAACTTCCTGCGCCTGACCCGCAAGGACATCCTGACTCACGCTGGCAAGGTGCCAGCCAAGTCGGCGCTGGCCAAGGCCGAAGCGGCCTATGCCGAATATCAGGCGCGGGTTCGCAACCTGCCGTCACCGGTGGAAAAGGACTTCGAGGCGGCCATCGCGCAGCCGGTGAAGCAGTTGGAGAAGGGCCGAAAAGCCCTGCCAAGGCCGAAAAAGAGAGGTGACGCATGACCCGCCCCACCGACACCAGCGAATTGGGCCTGGAACGGCTGATCGTGCGCCATCTGGCGGGCATCAGCGCACATCCGCCCGTTGCGCCCAACACGGCGCAGGAGCCGGTGTCGGTGTATGGGCCGGGTGGCTACGTGCTGGGCCGGGCGAGTGACTACAACCGCGACGTGGCGCTGGACGTGGCGAAGCTGCTGGAGTTCTTGCAAGCCACACAGCCCAGGGCGGTAGAAACGCTGAATCTGGCCAGCGAGGGCATCCAGCGCACGCAGTTTCTGCACCGACTGCAAGGCGAGATCGCCAAGCGCGGCGTAGTGGACTGTTTGCGCCGTGGCGTGAGCCACGGGCCGGTGACGGTCGATCTCTACAAGCTGCTGCCCACGCCGGGCAACGCCGCTGCCAGCGAAGCCTTCGCCAAGAACATCTTCAGCGTCACCCGGCAGGTGCGCTACAGCAACGACTCCGGCAACGAGCTGGACTTGGTGGTCTTCATCAACGGCCTGCCGGTGTTGACCTTCGAGTTGAAAAATTCGCTGACCAAGCAGACGGTGGCCGATGCCATCGTCCAGTACCAGACCACGCGCGATCCGAAGGAGTTGCTGTTCCAGTCCGGTCGCTGCGTTGCGCACATGGCGGTGGACGACGCCGAGGTGCGCTTCTGCACCGAGTTGAAGGGCAAGGCCTCGTGGTTCCTGCCTTTCAACCAGGGCTGGAACAGCGGTGCGGGCAATCCACCAAACCCCAACGGCATCAAAACCGACTACCTGTGGAAGCAGGTGCTGGCGAAGGAGTCGCTGGCGAACATCATCGAGAACTACGCACAGGTGGTGGAGGACGAGGAGGAAGACGCCAGCGGCAGGCGGCGCAAGACCCGCAAGCCGGTGTTTCCGCGCTTTCACCAGTTGCGCACAGTACGTGCCCTGCTGCGCCGTTCGCGCGCCGACGGTGTGGGCCAGCGTTACCTGATCCAGCACTCTGCGGGCAGCGGCAAGAGCAACACCATTGCATGGCTGGCACACCAGTTGGTGGAGCTGAAGACGGCGGCGGATGCAATGCAGGCGCAGTTCGATTCGGTCATCGTCATCACCGACCGGCGTGCGCTGGACACCCAGATCCACAAGACCATCAAGGGCTACGACCATGTGGCCTCGATCCTCGGCCATTCGGACAATGCGCAAGAACTGCGCGACTTCCTGCGCCGGGGCAAGAAGATCATCGTCACCACGGTGCAGAAGTTCCCCTTCATCCTCGACGAACTGGGCGACTTGGGCGACCGGAAGTTCGCGCTGCTGATCGACGAGGCCCATTCCAGTCAGGGCGGCAAGACCACGGCCAAGATGCATCAGGCCCTTGGGGGCTCAGTGGGTGGTTCGGTCGGCGGCAAGACCGACGAGGAAGCGTTCGAGGAAGGCTCCACGCAGGATGCGGTGAATGCGGAAATCGAAAAGCGCATTGCATCGCGCAAGCTGCTGACCAACGCCAGCTACTACGCCTTCACCGCCACGCCGAAGACCAGGACGCTGGAGTTGTTCGGCGAACGGGTGACGGTGGGCGACAAGGTGCAGTTCCGCTCGCCGGAGGAACTGACCTACACCACCAAGCAGGCGATACAAGAGGGTTTCATCCTCGACGTGATCGCCAACTACACGCCGGTGGACAGCTTTTACCACGTCGCCAAGACCATAGAAGACGATCCGCAAGTGGACAAGCTGAAGGCGCTGAAGAAAATCCGGCGCTACGTCGAGTCGCACGACAAGGCCATTCGCCGCAAGGCGGAGATCATGGTCGATCACTTCACCGCGCAGGTGATCGGCGCGAAGAAGGTCGGAGGCAAGGCGCGGGCGATGATCGTCTGCAACGGTATCGCGCGCGCCATCGACTACTTCCGCGAGGTGTCGGACTACCTTGCCGAGATCAAGAGTCCGTACATGGCCATCGTTGCGTATTCGGGTGACGTCGAGATGGGCGGATCGAAGAAGACCGAGGCAGACCTCAACGGCTTTCCAAGCAAGGACATTCCGGCCAAGCTGAAGCTCGACCCGTATCGGTTCCTGATCGTCGCCAACAAGTTCGTCACCGGCTTCGACGAACCGTTGCTGCACACCATGTACGTGGACAAGCCGCTGGCGGGCGTACTGGCGGTGCAGACCTTGTCGCGCTTGAACCGGGCGCACCCGCAGAAGGCGGACACCTTCGTTCTCGACTTCGCCGACAACGCCGAAGCGGTGAAGGGGGCGTTTCAGGAGTACTACCGCGCGACGATTCAGGACGGCGAAACCGACCCGAACAAGTTGCACGACCTCAAGGGCGAGCTGGACGCGCAGCAGGTTTACAGCGGCAGCCAAGTGGACGACTTGGTGGCGCTGTATCTGTCCGGAGCCGACCGCGAAAAGCTCGACCCCATTCTCGATGTCTGCGTGGCCGAGTACGTCAGCAAGCTCGGCGAGGACGAACAGGTCAAGTTCAAAGGCAAGGCCAAGGCGTTCGTTCGCAGCTACGGCTTCCTCTCCGCGATCCTTCCCTACGGGCATCCGGCATGGGAGAAGCTGTCGATCTTCCTGAATTTCCTGACGCCGAAGCTACCCGCGCCGAAGGAGGAAGACCTCTCCAAAGGCGTGCTGGAGGCCATCGACATGGACAGCTACCGTGCGCAGGCGCAGGCGGCGATGAAGATGGCGCTGGACGACGCGGACGCCTTGGTCGAACCGCCGCCGCCCGGCGGTGGCGGTGGCAGTGGCGAGCCGGACTTGGACAGGCTCTCGAACGTGATCAAACAGTTCAATGACCTGTTCGGCAACATCGAGTGGCACGACGCGGACAAGATCAAAAAGGTCATCACCGAAGAAATCCCCGCGCGCGTGGCGCAGGACAAGGCGTATCAGAACGCACAGGCCCACTCCGGCAAGCAGAACGCGCGGCTGGAGCACGACCGGGCGCTGGGCCGCGTGGTGCTAGAGCTGCTGGACGACCACACCGAGCTGTTCAAGCAGTTCAGTGATAACCAGAATTTCAAACGCTGGCTGGCGGACATGGTGTTCGACTCCACCTATCGCCCCGGTGCAACGCCGCCAGCGCGGCCGCAGCCCGACGCTCCGGCGTGAGTGACATCCGAGGAGTGATGCAATGGCATTGAATCTGGCGAAAGTTCTGATTGCCTACTTGAAGGATCGGCCCGAGGAGAAGTTCACCGCAAGGCAGATCGCCGAGTGGGTGTTCGCCACGTTTCCGGCCGAGTGTCAGGCAAAGAAGGCAAGCAGCAAGTTCATCACCAACGATGCCGAGCTGGTGCAGCAGTTGGTCGCCGAGATCAGCTCGCAGCGCCCCGTCTTGCAAAAACGTCACCTGGAGTTGAAAACGACCGAAGGACGGCCGCGTAAGTACTACTACTCGGAGCGGACGGACAGTGCCGAGGTGGCAGCGGTCGAAAGCGCAGGAACGACGTCGGCAGCGGATGCGAGCGCATCGAAGGTCGACGAGCACGCCTTGTATCCGCTGCTGTCGCAGTATCTGTGGGAGGAGTTCGGTGTGTTCTCCAAACGCATCGACGAGAAGCGTTCGTCGAACAAGCGCGGCCCCAACGGCAACCGCTGGTTGTACCCGGATGTGGTCGGCATGGAAGATCTGGGCGCGGACTGGCACCAGGAGGTGCGCGACTGCGTTAACCAGTATTCCGACAAGCGCACCAAGCTGTGGTCGTTCGAGGCCAAGCTGCTGATCAACCGTTCGAACGTGCGTGAGTGCTTTTTTCAGGCGGTGTCGAATTCGTCGTGGGCCAATTTCGGCTATTTGGTCGCGGCGGAGATCGGCGGCACCGATACGCTGAAGGAACTGCGGATGCTGTTCGCCGCCCACGGCATCGGCTTCATCAAGCTGGACGTGGACAACCCTGCCGACAGTCAGGTGCTGATTCCGGCGCGCGAGCGCGACGAGATCGATTGGGACATGGCCAATCGGCTGGCCACGGAGAACCGAGATTTTCTGGAATACGTGAAGCTGGTGAAGCAGTTCTACCAGACCGGCGAGGCGCGCCCAGCGGACTGGGACGTTCCCGAACTGGACGATTGACCGCCTATTCCAGGTGGCCGACGACGTCGAGGCGTTCGTCGCCGCGCTGAAACGCGCCGAACCAGCCGTCACGCGAGTCGGCGCGGGTGCGGCTCACCAGCAGCGTGAACCCCTCGCAGCCGCGCCCTTTGGCGGTGGCGAAGTCGGTGGTGTCGAATTTGGCCTCGCGCACCAACGTCGTGGCCACCGACTTCATGGCCGATTCGAACAGGTCGAGCAGATGGTCTTGCAGGCTGGCGTCGATGTTGCGCGAGGTCACGTCGTCGATGACGGCATGCTTGAATCGGTTACTCATGGTCAATGCTCCGTGGTGGGTACGGATGTCATGAACGCGCTGTTCGAGATGGAAGCCAAGCGCATTCGGATGGAACGATCAGGTGTTGCGAAGTCGCCCAGCGCTGACTACTTGGCGGTGGATGCCATCTCGCTGACCCACGCCTGCAACGCCCTCAGTTGCTCGGCGTTCTCATGGCAGGTCTGGTAGTTGGCGGCAACGGTTGCAGCGACGGCAGAGAGCGCAATGCCTGCGGCGGCCGCATCAGCATCTCGGGCGGGCTCGGGCAGTCGACCTTCGGCGGCAGCGTCGTGCAGGCGCACAAAGCCACGGTTGATAGTGCAAGCAGCATCGGCTTGTACTGGCACATAGACGGGAATCTCCTTGATGATGGTGTCGCCGTTCTCGCGGACGATGCGGACGCGGTCGACGTACCGGGTGACGACCTTGACGGTGGCCTGCGCTTGTCGCTCGCGGACTTCGGCGGCCTGCAAGGTTTGCTTCTGGACGGCGGCGTCCCACCGGGCCTGAACGTGACCCGCGCCCTTGATCCAGCCGAAGCCGATCAGTGCGGCGGCGAGCAGGACGAGAGCCAGCCAGCGGTACGGCCACGGAATCAAGTTCATGGCGCTTCTCCGACGCACTGGCGGTACTCGGACTGCCGACGCGTGGCCAGTCCGCCGCACTGGCGCGCATTGGCAGGCAGCGCGCAGTCCTTACCCTGGAAGAAGCGCCAGCGCAGCAGCTCGGCACAGGCTCCGGCGTAGTCATCGGCGTTGAGTTTCCTCACCAGCGTGGACTGGCAGAACGCCCGGCTGCCGACGTTGTAGGAGAAGCTCACCAGCGCGTCGTACTCGTGCTGGGCCAGCGGCACGGTCACGCAAGCCTTCAGGGCACCCTCGAATTGCTGTACGTCGGTGAGCGCGCGGGCCAGCGCCTTCGGCGGCGTGGTGGTGTCGCCCAGCTTCACACCTGTGGTGGTGCCAAAGCCGATGGTCGGCACATCGCCCTTGACCGGGATCACCGCGCGGTCGGTGTAGCCCTCGTGCAGCACGATGCCGACCAGCGCGGCGGCGGAGAGCGTCAGCGCGGCCACGGTGCGCCTTTGCGGTGGCCGGATCATCGGTGCATCTCCGGCTGCGCCACGATACGTGCCACGGTCGCACCGATGCTGGCAGCGAAGGCCAGCAGCACGAATGCGCCCCTTGGCATAACGTCCAGCAGCACGTCGCCAAACAGCGGCACCACCACTTCCGCCGCCGTGAAGGCAGCGGCCAGCAGCGAGAAGCGAATACTCCAGGCCCGTCGCAACACGCGCCGCCAGTCGTCCAGAAGGCAGATCTTCGGCTTGGCGATCATTGGACGCCTCCCATCAACTTCAACTTTATGGCGGCCCCCACCAGCAGCGCGGCCAGGATGCCGGTGGTCACGACCTTGATGGTGGTCTGCCAAGCCGTTCGGCGGGCATCGCGCCACGCCTCCAGCAGATCGCGCAGTTCGCGGATGTCCTTCGCGGCGCTGTCGTTCTCCAACCCGAGGTGGGCGAGGCAACGCTCAGCTCCACGCTCGGCGGCACGGTCGAGTAGTTCGTCGAAGTCCTCGCGGCGCAGCAAGAGCATGTTTTCCACCAGTGCGGCGGGTTGATGTTCGGGTTCAGTCATTGCAGGTCTCCAGAAAAGCGAAACCCGCCTGATGCACGTGGCACCAAGGCGGGTTCAGGGGTGATCAGGAAGATGGGTTTCAGATTTCGATGATTTCCAGCGTCAGGCTGGGTGCGTCGCCTTCGATGACGTCGTCTCGCACGAACACCTTCTGGCCGATGGCGGCGCTGCCGCGCGCGCGGATCAGGCCACCACCGGGCAAGGCGACGGTCACGACGCCGGAGCCGACGCTCACCACCGTGCCCGCCTGCAATGGCGGATCAGGGATAAGTTGGCGGAACTGCTCGTAGAGGTTATGCATGGCTCTGCACCCCCAAGGTCTGCCAGACCTCCGGCATTCCTGCCTCGACTTGCGTCGAGCGCACGATGCCCAGCCTCGTCACGCTGCCGTCCTGGTACTCGACGAACGCACCCGGCTCGATGATCCCCGTCTCGGCCAGCACCGGCAGGCGCAGGCTCACCTCGATCTGCTGCCCCGTGTCGGCGAGCACAGCGATACCCCGCTGACGTGCCGCAGCGGCTTCGGTGATGAGCGCATCGACCACCATCGGCGCCAGCACATCGCCCGCCGTGCCTGCGCGCGTGACCTGACCGAGCACACCGACATCCTGCCCTGACACGAACACGCGGTTGTAGCCGGGCTTCTCCACCCAGCGCAGCGACTCGCGGGCCACGGCATCGACGGGCAGCACGAAGTCGGGCGTGACGGTGCTCCACTCCCACGGGGCGGCCGGATAGCGATGGCGCACGCGGATGCTCTGGTCGGACGGATGCGGGATCAGGTAGCCCCCGGCGGCGCTGGCAATCGCAACCAAGGCTTCCATC
This sequence comes from uncultured Rhodanobacter sp., assembly GCA_937906285.1. Classification (GTDB taxonomy): domain Bacteria; phylum Pseudomonadota; class Gammaproteobacteria; order Xanthomonadales; family Rhodanobacteraceae; genus Rhodanobacter. The sequence goes on from CALCWL010000077.1 coordinate 21,495, forward strand.
CACGTGCCCTGCTGGGTGAACACCCCGGCCGGGACATTCCAGTCCGTCAGGCCCCAATCGATGTTCCAGCCCAGCGGGATGCCGTTGAGCGTCAGCACGTCGTCCATCAACTGCCGCGCCGTGCGCGCCTGCGGTTGCTGGAAGTACATCACCGGCGCGTAAGGCGCGGCCAGCACAGCGTTGCGCCCACGGCCCGAGATGCGGATGCTGGCGTCGCCAAACACCCGCTCGCGGCTGATGCTCTCGGCCAGCACCCGGAAGGCTGTGCCGTTGACGCTGGCCACCAGTTCGACCGGGCCGCCGTTGCTGCCGGGCGCGACGAGGCTTTTTGCGGCGGCGGGAAGCAGTGCCTCGAAGCCCCACGTCCAGGACGCGGCATCGAGCGACAGCGAGAGATTGAACACCGGCACGGGCAAGCCATCGGGCAGCCGGTGCAGGGTCACGTTGTTGATCACGAAGTAGACCCTCCGGATGGGAACGACCACCGGCTCGCCATCGGGCGGCTCGATGTGGTTTTCGCAGAAGAACAGCAGGTGGGCACTGGCCGGAGCCAGCGCAGCGAACAGCAGGTGGCCGCTGGGCGTGTAGCAACGCGGCGGGTCGGGCGGCTCGGGGATCACCCACACGCTGATACCGGGCGGTGGCCGCATCGCGTCCTGGTACCGCCCGCGCCAGCCGACCTGTCGGCGGCTTGCGCTCTGGAAGTCTGAACCCTGGCGCTGCGTCAGCGGTCGGGCGTTCTGCCAGAGGGCGAGCCGACCGGCGCGCTTGCTGCGGTCACCGTCCTGATGCGCGAAGCGCGTGGCGTCGCGCAAACGGGTGGCGTTCTGGAACACGCCCGTCCGAATCTGCGCGATGGGCGTCGCGTTCTCGTGGGTGAACCCGGTTGCGCCGTGCAAGCGCGTCGCCTGCTGCTGGCCGGTGCGCCGCAGCAGCGGCGTGGCCACCAAGATTGGCGGCAGGCGGTGCGCGATGCCGTGAACCGACACACCCCCACGCTGCCACGCCGCGCCCCAGCCTGCGGGCGTCGCCGTCGCATCCTGCTGGCGCTGCGCTGCGCCGTCCTCGCGCTGCACGGCCTGTTGCCACTCGTGCGCCGTTTGGCCCACCGTCGGGCGCTGCGTGCGCGAGGCGTAGCGCACCTCGCTGGTGAATACCACGCCGGGCAGGCTGGCCACGCCGACGTTGAGCGGTACGCTCGGGCGCAGGATGAGCGTGCTGACCGTCAGGCCCGGCAGTTCTGCCAGCAACTCGGCTCGGGCCGGAGGGATGAACTTGATCACGACGACCGGCAGCGGCAGCGTGGCACGCACCGTCACATCGTCGCGCGGGGCGATGTAGTTCGCCCCGAACACCAAGTTGGCGTCGGCGGCCGCCGGTTGATCGAACAACAGATCGACCAGCGGGGGGCCGACCAACACGGTCGCGGCGGGCACGGGCAACGTGGCGACCAAGGTCACCTCGTCGGGAGCGGCAGGCACGGCTTACCCCAAGATGGCCGACACCATCCGTGCATCTCCACCGAGATACAGATTGGTGCTGGCCAGTTTCACGTCGCCACTGCCATCGGTGCCGCTGCAATCCAGATCCAGGGCATTGACCTCGTTGCCGTTGACCAGCCGGGCCCAGGTGGCGATGCCGGTGGCCGCAATCAGCCCATCCTCCTGCTGCGTCAGTGTGAGCAGCCCACCCGCAATCGTGCCCGCAGGCTTGGTCAGCCTGATCTCCACCAGCATCGCACTGGTCGGCGTCGTGGACGGCGTGGCAGGCCGCGTGCCACCGTAGATGCGCAGTCGCGCCGGGCTGGCCCCCGCGTCGAGGAAGGCCAAGGTGCCCGCCAGCCGCGCCTCGTTGTGTTCGACAGTGATGGCGACGGTCACGGCATCAACTCCGGGCGTAGGTTGTCCGCGATCACGGCGCGGTACATCTGCTTGTGGTCGTAGCTGACCACGGTGTAGCGCTGGGACAGATCGATCAGGTCGAACCGGTAAGCGCCCGTGGGGTCGCTCCAGGTTTCGGCCACCAGGACGCGGGTGTTCTCGCTGATGAGCTGCACCCGCCGCATCAGGGGCTGGTCGGGCTGCCCCTTCTCCTTGACCGTTCCGGCGATGAAGCCGTGGCCGCTGAAGTGGATGTCCTTGCGGCCGTTCGGAATCGGATGGAAGTGCCAGTCGTAGCCACCACCTCGGTTCCACAACTCCGAGTTGGGACTGTTCAAGCGCATCAGGTCGCAGTCGGCGTTGACGCCGATGTTGGCGGCGGGATCGGGCAGCACCGAGGTCGATCCACCGGCCAGCGGCAGCAGATCGTCGGCGGCGTTCACGCCCACCGCCGCTGGAAACGCAGGCAAGCCCGAAGGCGTGTCACCCGCAATGACGTGGACGCGGGCCGTGGCCCCGTACAGAAAGACGCCCGGAATCAGCTTGCCCCGGTAGGCAGCGTCTCCGACCTGGAACATCAGCACGCCACCGGCCTTGAACTGGATCAGGCGCGCCCACGGCACCCCGTTGGCATCGAAGGCCCCGACGATCACCTCGCAGCGCAGAATCATCCGTTGGCCGACGTTGAAGGTCGGGGCCACGTCGCCCAGACCGGCAATGGGCTTCGCGCCATCGTTGACGCCGCCCGTCACCGCTGCCCCGTCGCCGAAGCCGCTGTTCCAGCGGGAAACACTCCACCCACCGTCGAGATGGGCGAATCGGTAGCCCTCGGCACCGTTGCCCGTGGTCATCCACAGACCGATGTGCTTGCGGGCGCTTGGGTCGGTCAGGAGCTCGACATCGGCCTCGAACCAGAAGTCACCGTGCGCCGTCTCGTTGAAGCGCAGGATCGATTGGGCGTTCGGAGCCGAGAGGTCGATGGCCTGCTGGGCGCTGTTGTGGCTGGCGGACATGCTGCCCAGCACCGTGGTGTAGCCGCTCAAAGGGGCGGCGGCGAAGGTGTCGCTCAACGGGTAGGCCACGGATCACCTCCACGGCCCGGTGATGTCGAACGCGATCTGCGCGCCTTCGGTTTCCGAGCTGTACTGCGTCCTGACCAGCAGGAAGCGCTTGCCCGCCTGACCGACCACGTTGTCGACGATGGTCTGATCGCTATAGGGGCGGTCTTGGGGCATCCACAGCATCCCCGGCAGGATGCCGCGCATATGGCCGTCCTCTTGCCTCACGTAGGTGGGCAGCAGCCACAGGCTGTAGTCCGCCCCGTTCGGGAACGGCGTCGGGCCACGACCGCAGATCTGCTGGCCATTATTCGTGTTCAGGGAGGTCAGCCCGAAGCGCACCGGGTTGCCGAGCTGGGTGTGATTGCGCAGCAGCACCTTGCCCGTGAAGTCCAGCGACGAGACCAGACCGTAGCCGCTGAACTGCCCGGGATAGCTCCAGTAGTTGCTCATGCCCGAGTAGTTGTCGTCGGCAGCCAGCACCGTGGCGTAGTTGTCGCCCGGCTTGAAGCTCGTGATGTCGCCGAAGCAGTAGCAATTGCGGCCATACCAGCCGTAGCCCGCTGCATTGGTGCAGAACAGGAAGAACAGGCGGTCGTCACCGATCAGCACCCAGTTACGGCCACCTCCGCCGCTGTCGCCGTTGCTCTCGTACTGATTGCTTCGGGCGTGGAACCATTTGTACCAACCCCACTGGCTGGCAGTGACCTGCTTCCAGTTCTGCGTCGGGTTGTTCGGGTCATAGGGGGCCTGCGCGCCAACGATGGTGTCGATGTCCGACAGGTCTTCGACGATGCCGACGTTGGCCCACTTGGCCCAGCCCGTCGTGTAGTTGGGCGTCTTGAGGCTGTTGTCGATCAGCAGGATGTTCTGCGGCGACTGCGGGTTCTTGCTGCGGTAGGCGGCCTTGCTCGTTCCCGCGAACGGCTTCTCCCAGCCGAGTGAAGCCACCTTGGCACTCAGGTTCGTGGTCGTCGTCGCGGGCGACACCGGTGCTCCCGTCACCGCGTAGGTGAAGGCGGTCGTGGTCGTCGTCAGTACGCGGAACGATCCGTTGTACTCGGGCTGCTCGGCTCCTGCGATCTCGACCACCTGAAATGGCCGATAGGCGTGGCCGCTGGAAATGGTGGCCGTAGCGATGCCATCGGCGAAGGTCAGCGTGTCGATGGCCTTGAGGGCGAAGCCGTTGACGAGGCAGGCGTCGAGCATCGTCACCAGATCGCCCCAGTTGTTGGAGATCTGCGGCGCGCCGGTCATGCCGCTGTTGAAGTATTTGACGGTGAGGTCAGCCATTGCATTGATTCCTTATGGTCAAGGGGTGTCGACGTCGCCGCGAATCAGCAACGTGAAGTGGTCGTCGGGAACGGACTCCGGGCCCTGCTGGACGGTGCGCACCACCCACACCGGGAACTGGCTTCCGATGGTGTTGAAGCGCAGCACGTTGCCGGTGGCCCAGCCGTTGCCCCAGCCGAGCGCGGGCAGGCGGAAGTACGGCACCCCGGTCGCCGGGTTGTTGGGCGCGCAGTCGGCACTGGTGTTGCCGGTGGCGATCACGCCGACGTTCTCGCCGATGACCTCGAACGAGGTGCTGTTGGTCATCCGCACCACCCAGCGCTCGGTCAGCGCCCCGCGATTGCTGACCGTGATCGGGTACTGCGTGTGGTTGAAGGTGGCGGTGGCGGCGCTGCCCACCAACTCATCCGACCAGCCGCCGTTCCAGGTGCTCTGGTCGAACACGAGGTTCACGCGGGCGAACAGGTCTCCGGCCACCAGCGCACTGGAGACGAAACTGCCGGAGACCGGATCGCCGGGACTGGCCAGCGGATAGGCGTGCGTCAGAGGCCGCGTGAAGCTGATCTCGCCGTTGATCTGCACATCGCGCACCACGGCCATATCCTCGATGCGGTGCTCAATGGTCACCGGCTGGCTGTAGCCCGCCACGTTGGTGAAGGTAACCGTGCCCGCTTCCAGATCGGTGACGTAGCCGGTGTGGATGACCACGCCGTCGTTGCCGACCACGCGCACCCGCGACAGGCGCACCCGCGCGCAGTCGATGGTCTGGCCGTTGCTGACCGACGTCGTGATGCGACCGGTGTGGCCGACCACCGCAAAGCCACCGGGCCGGAAGATCGGCACCCGCCCGTCGCTGGGCAGGCGCACTGGGTCGATGCCCAGCAGCGCCGCGTCCAGGGGCAGATAGCTGTAGGCCACGGCGCTATAGCGCAGGCTGGAGGCCGCCACCGGCTCGGGCCGGAAGATCTTGCCGTCAGCGCGGACGTTCTCGGCATCGAACCACGGCTCCGTCTCGTTGCCCGCCGCCGTGACCACGGTGCCAAAGCGCACGCGCACGAGGCCGGTGTCGTAATCGACATTGCCGCTGACGCCGGACGCGCTGATCGTGCCGTCGATGCCTGCCGTCACGGTCTGCGTGCCACCCACGGCACGGGCGAACTGGATGGACAGCGATCCCGGGCGCAGCGGCGCGGCACCGGTGCGGAACACGTACTCGCTGGATATGTTCTCGCCAACGGTGGTCACGCAACTGGCGCGCGTGATGCTGTTGGCCGCGCCCGCCGACCAGGAGCTGAGCGTCACCGCGCCCGAGAGGTAGTTGATGCTGCCGCGCGTGATCCAGCCGCTGGGCGTGAACTCACGCAGCGTGCCCTGACCGTTGTCGCCCCAGGGCTGGCTGCCTGCGATGGCGAGCAGCACCGTGCCGGTCACCACCTGCGCGTTCACGCCCGGCACCAGCCGAAACGACGGGCTAAACGCGAACGTCTCGCTGTGGTTGCTGGTCGAGCCCGCGCTGTTGTAGCGCAGCTTGACGTAGCCGGACTCGTCGTTCGGGTACAGCGACGGTGCATCCACGTAACTGATGCCGCCGTAGTTGAGGCGGAACATCTGGCCCACGCCCGCAGCCCAGCCGAGGCGTTGCGCGCCATAGACGGGGCTCGGAATCTTGACCGTGACGTCGGGCTGGAACTGCACCGCCCCGGTGGCGTAGTTGACGCTGCCGATGACGACGCCGGAGCGCAGCACGTTGCCCGCACCATCGTCGCGGGCGTATTGCGTGGGATCGACGCCGTTCCACAGGCCCAGCCCCATCGCCTGAATCTGCTGCAACGTGTAGACCCCGAGCACGGCGGTGTCGGTCAGGGTGTTCCATTCGATCTCCAGCGAACCCGGCTCGATGGAGCCCAGGGTCGCGGTCACCGGCACCTTGCCCTGACCGTCGCGCGAGGGGTGCGCGAAGCTGTCTTCCTGCTTGGGGCCCGCGACGTAGTCCACCGTCAGCAGCGCGCCGACAGGCGGCAGCACGTTGGGTGCGAAGCTCAAGAGGTTCTGCGCGACGTTCAGATTGCCGGTGGCGGCTCCACTGAGCATGCCGGAGGTGGCGGCGGACGCCGTGCATGTGCCGGTGCCGCTCTCGTGCGGCCAGGTGATGGTGAGCGTTCCCGGCTGCACACTCTTGCCTTCTGGCGGGGCGAGCTGCAAGGCCTGCGAGATCTTCAGGGCGGCGGTCGGCTGCTGCGTTTCCTGCGTCGGCACATTCCACGTCAGGATCAAGGACGAGCCCACGTCGGGCAGCGCGCCCAGCGTTACCACGAAGGCCCCGGTGTTCTTGTTGAAGGTGCCCGCGCCGTAGCTGGCGTCCAGCCCCTTGAGCGAGCCGTTGCCACCATCCGACAGCACGTACCAGCGGCCCTGCGCCATGTAGCTGATGGAAAGCGTGCCGGGCTGCGGCACCGGGTTCACGGTGCCGACGTAGGACTGGCTGCGCGACTCCGGCGTGACCGCGATCTCCGAGCTTTGCGGCGCGCGCTGCAAAGACGCGGCGGGCGTGTAGGTGATGGACTTCGCTGAAGACATCGAGCCCGAGTTCAAGCTCAGGATGCCGTTGGCGTAGTCGATGGTGCCCAGCGTGCCGCTGGCGGTCTTGAGCAGGCCCGCGTCGTCGAAGATCGTGACGCCGTCGGTGACGATGGACAGCGATCCGGGCAGGCAGCCGCCCGGCAGATTGAACTTGAGGGTGGTGTTCCAGGCGTGGCTGGCCGTGTAACTCACGGGTGCCGCGCCCGGCACCGGCAAGCCCGCTGCGGCATACGGCGGCACGAACGAGATCGGCGTCTCGGTCTGGGCGCTGGGCACGAGCTGCGTGTAGATGGACGCGCCCTTGAGGGTGAAGTCGCCCACATTGGCCGCTTGCGTCAGCGGCACCACGCCGACGTAGGTGCCCGCATCGGCGACCACCGTGTCGCGCGTTCGGGTGGCGTTGTTGGCGCGCGTGAAGGTACGCGTCGCGGGCGAGCCGGTGAAATCGAAGCGCAGCGCGTCGCTGATCGCCACCGTGACGACCGCCGCCTTGTAGTCCTGGTCGGTGTTGTAGGTGAAGGTGCGCTCGACCACCGACACGGCGGTGGCGCGGATGTACTGCTCCTTCTGCGTCGGCAGGCCTTCGTTCTCGATCAGGACGAGGGTCTGGCCGACGTTGGGCACGGCGTCGCTCGGGCGCTGGAACAACTGCACCACGCGCTGGCCCGCGATGTGGTTCTCGAACAGATAGCCCGCCCACTCGGGGCCCTTGTTGAGGTAGGCCTCGATGCGGGTCTGCGCCTGCTCGCGGGTGTCGAAGGTCTTCTTGGTGGAGAACAGCGTGACGCTGACGCGCGCGTCCTGCGGCGGCTCGGCCACGATGACGTTGGCCCCGAAGTAGGTGTCGGTGTCGTCGGTGGCCACCTGCACGAAGCTCTTGCGCAGGTTGACGCGGCCTCCGGCGCGATCCAGCTCGGAGATGTCGGGGAAGATGGCATTCGAGACGCCGTCGGCGATCACGAGGCCCGTGGGTGCGCCGCCGCCTTCGGGCACGTCCGCCATCACGGCGGACTTCAGCAGTTTCACGTCGCCGGATTGAATCGGCATCTCAAATCTCCAGGAATCGAAGGGTCAGGCGGTAGAAGTCGGAGCCGGATCGCGCCGGAATGCCCAGCACGGGTTCGGCCTCGATGGCTGTCTCCGCGTGGCGGAAGGCGACCGTGAAGACGCGGCCATCGGTGAAGCTCAGTTCGAAGCGGCCCGTGGTGCCGCCCACCGGGATCGCCGCCCACGCACGCAACTGCTCGACGGTGGCGCGCGTCACCCACGCCATGTCGGGTGCGCCCGCCAAGGTGATCGGGCGACCGGCCTGCCGGGTGGCGGACTGGATCAACAAGGCACCCGTGATGAGGTAGGACGTGGACGCCACGGCGGGCGACCACGCGTGCTCGTCGCTCCACAGCAAGTCGTCGGGCAATGGCAGAGACACCCCGGTGGTGAGGTTCTTCAGTTGCATCGGGAAATCTCAGACGAAGAAACAGGAATGCACGGTCAAGACGTGCGGGTGCGGGCCGTGGCCAGCAGTTGCAGAAGGCGGGATTCGTCGCGAGCGTCCACGGTGACGTTGACCGTGCTGTGGCCTGCGGCCAGTTCCACGCGCACGGTGCGCGCGGGGCTGGCATCGGACAGCTGCGGGCGCGCGAGGTTCGCGGCTGCAGGCTGCACCAGGCCACCGGTGGCAAAACCCTGGATGCTGGCCAATGCGTTCCCGGCCAGCACCCGCGCTGGGGCGCTCAGGTTGTTGATGGCCTCGAAAAAGCCCACACCCAGGCGCGCCACCGCCGAGCGGTTGACCACGTATTCGCCCGGCGTGAGCATCGCGGGCACGGTGTCGGACTTCGACAGCCCGCCGCGCCGGTAGAACTCGCCCTGGTTCTCTTCCATGTAGTCGATCAGCTCGCGCTCCAGGTCTTGCTTGCTGTTGTTCATGGCCCATTGCCAGCGCTCGGCAATCGTCGTCAGCGCCCCCTTCTCCCGGCTCGTCAAGGTCTTGAGTGCCTCCATGCGTTCGAGCACAGGCTTGTCCAGGTTCCACAGCTTCGACCAGTGATTGCGCGTGGCCTGATTGGCAATCGGACCGCCCCAACTGCCGGTGTTGATGCTCTGCATGCCCAGTTCCATCATCTTTTGCGCCTGGACGACTTCGCGGTTTTTCTTGGGCGTTCCACCACCCACAAAGCCACCGGTGGCAAAGCGCGCGACACCACTGGCCAACCGCGAGAGCGCGCCGCTGCCGTACTTCTGCACGGCTGCCTTGCGGATCACGAAGGCACCGGCGTCCAGCGTGCGCGGCACGGTGTCGTGGTGGCCGGAGCCGGGCACCGAGCCACCGCTCATCCGGGGAAAGGCCGGAGCCACCGCGCCACCGTCGGCAAAGTGACGGACACCACCACCCGCGCCACCGACCAGACCGCCCGTGGCATTGGTTTCCACCTTGGTCACATAGATGGTGTGGGTGCTGGAGGTGTTGCGCCCGTTGAGGCTGTCGATCTCCGCGCGTACCGCACCGACGTTGCTGGCCACCTGATGCTGAGATTCGGTCTGAATGCGATCCAGCGCCTTGATCATCCCCTCGACATTGGTGATGGCCGCCTGCGCCTTCTCGGTCGCCACCTTCAGCTCGAATTGCGCGTTCTGGTCGGCGTAGGTCTTGAGCTTGTCCAGCGCTTCCTTCGCCTTGGACACGTCGGCATCGACCGGCAGCGTCTTGCCTTCCTTCAGGAGCGCCTCGTATTCCTTGAGCTTCTTCTCCGCTTCCTGCAGGTCGGCCTGGATCTGGAGCAGGTACTCCTTTTCCGCCAGGGCCTTGTCCAGATCGGCGATGGCCTTGTCGAAGCGCGTGGTGTCGGCGTCGAGCGTGACCTTCAGACCGTCCTTGAGCTTGGCGGTGATGTCGTCGATCTGGCGTGTGGTCTCGGTCAGCGTGCGCTGAATCTCATCGCGTGCGATGATCGCCGAGCGTGCCGCCGTCTGGTGCGCCTTCGCTTCGGCGTCCAGCGTCTGGTTGAGGATTTCCTCGGACTGGCGGATGCGGTCGATGGCGTCGCGCACGCCCTGTTTGCCTTGCGCGGCCTGCGCATCGGCGTCCTTGGCCTTCTGCGCCAGTTCGGCGCGCAGCTGATCGGCCTGCCGCATCAGGTCGGCGGCCTGCTGGTATTCCTGCCTGCGGTAGGCCTCGCGCGACTGCGCTTCCAGTTGCGTGACCTGTGACACCGCCTGTTCGGACTGCTTGCGCGCTTCCTCGCCGCGCTTGGCCTCGTTGGTCTGGCTGGTGGCCACCTGCGCGGCCATGTCCATCGCCTTCTGCGCGAGCTGACGGGCAAGCTCCAACTCGCCGTTGGCCAGCGCCCGGCGCGCCTGCTCCTGCATCTCGGCGATCTGGCGCTTGCGATCCTCGGTGGCCTCGTACTCCGTCATGCCCTGACGGCGGATGTCGCGGATGCGCTCCTCCGTGGACATCGACAACTGGCGCTTGGCTTCCTCGATGCGCTGCACTTCGGCCAGATGCCGGTTGGCTTCGGCGTTGAGCGCGTCGATGTGCTGGCGGTACTCGGAGAGCGCCTGCGTCAAGGTCTGGCGCTTGGTGGCGAGGATGTCGTTCTCGACCCGCTGCACGTTGGCGCGGCGCTCTTCCTCGGTCTGGCCTTGCCGGGCAGCGGCGTCCTTGCGCGCCTGCGTTTCCTGATCGATCAGGCCGAGCGTCTCGGTCGTGGCCTGACGGCGCAGGGTGGCCTGCTGCGTCAGCGCCTCGGTGAGCAGCTGGGTGGATTTGGTGATCTTGGCGGTTTCGGACTGCTGGGTGAGGTCGAGCGCCGCCTTCTCCTGCTCGTAGCGGTTCTTCACCGCCTGCACCTGCTGCGCGAGGCTGGCCTCGACGATGGAGGTCAGCCCCTTGTAGGCCTCGGCCATCTTGGCGGTGGCGTCGTTGACCACGCCTTGGGCCTTGCCCACCGCCTGTTCGACCTCGCCCAGCCGGGACTTGAGCTTTTCCAGCGCGGCGTGCACCGCCTCGATGCCGCGTCCGACCGCTTCCTGCGTGCCCTGGCGCACGGCTTCGAGCCGCTTGGCGATCTCCTCGGCGGCGGTCGCGGCGGTGTTCATCGCGCCCTTGGCCGCGTTCGCGCCTTCGGTGGCGTCGGCGTACATCTCGGCGAAGATGCGATTCATCTCCGCGAGCCGCTGCTCGTGGCGCTTCGTGGCTTCGGCGATGGTGTCGGAGCTGAAGATGGCTGCGAACACTTCCCACTGGAAGCGCAGGTGCTCGATGCCCTTCATCAGCACCTCGACCATGAAGATGCCCGCCTTGCGGACGATCTCGAACTTCTCCGACAGCCACGTGCCGATCTCCCAGCCGATGATGGCCGCGCCGAGGACGCCGAAAGCCACGCGCAGCTTGCCCACCGGGGCGATGGCATTGGAGAGCGACAGGTTCGCCGTCGCCCACGCCGCCGCCGTGGTGCTGGCCGCCGTCACTGCTGCCGCGCCCGCCGTCTGCCACGCGATGATCAGCGCCGGGATCAGGCGGTAGACCAGCACCGCGAGCCCGACCTCGGCGATGCGCCCCAGCCACTTCATCACCGTGTCCAGATTCTCCGACAGCCACGTCAGCGCCTCGGCGAACCTCTTGGTGAAGCCGGTCGATTCGTCGAGTTTGCTGATCCACTGGCCGAAGGCGTTCGACAGGCGCGTGAAGGCCTGGCTGACGGTCATCGGCAGTTGCGCGTACTCAGCGGCCAGCTTGTCCTTCTGGCTCATCAGCGCGTTGACCACCACGTCGGCGGTGAGCCGCCCTTCCTCGGCGAGCTTGCGCAGCCGTCCGATGGGAACGTTCAGGCCATCGGCGAGCGCCTTGGCCAGACGCGGGCTGTTCTCGACGACGGAGTTGAATTCCTCGCCGCGCAGCACGCCCGAGGCCAAGGCCTGCCCGAACTGCAGCAGGGACGACTGCGCCTCGGTGGCCGATGCGCCGGAGATGCGCAGCGCCTGCGAGATGCTCTCGGTGAGCGAGAGCGCGTCCTTCTGCTCGCCGCCCAGCATCCGCACGGCCTGCTGGAGCTTGCCGTAGAGCGTGGCCGTCTCCTGGATCGGCACGCCGATGCGCTGCGCGATGGCGAACAGCTCCTTCTGCGCGACCGCGTATTCGCGCTGGCCTGCGGTGGCGAGCTTGAGGCGCGCGGACATCATGTTCCAGGCGTCGGCGATCTGGACGATCTCCTGCACCTTGCCCGCCGCCCAGTTGAGGGTGAGGAAGGCCAGCAACTGCGTCTTGGCCTTGGCGACCTGATCGCCGAAGGCGTTCATTCCGGCCTTGACCTCGGCCATCCCGGCGGCGGCCTTGTCGCCTGCGGTCTTGGCGCTGGAGCCGAACCCGCCGAGGCTGCGTTCGGCCGAGGTGATGGCGCGTTTGAGCCCCTCGTCGGCCCCTTCGAGCGCGACGAGGATGGAAATGCGGTTCGCCATTTCAGTCCACCAACCGCAACTGCTTCTCGATGCGCGCGGAGAGGCGCGGGATGCGAGCGGCGACGATGCGCTCGACGTTCAGGCGCTTCTTGAGCACGACCTTGGGCACCAGCACGGCGATGGGCACGTCCGCGCCGCGCTTGAGGCGCTTGACGCCCTCGGCCTTGCGGTAGCGGCGCTTGAAGCCCGACAGTGGCCGGTCGTGTTCCTTGATGTTCTCGGCCATCAGCACGATGTTCCCCTTGGCGTTCTTGATGAAATAGGCATTGCCGCCGCGCATCAGCTCGGCGATCTGCGCCTTGAAGCGTTTGCTGCCCACGCGCCCGTGCAGCGGGATCAGCATCCGGCCACCGATGACGCCGCCACGCTCGTGGATGCCAGACCACGGGATGCGCGAGCCGACGTAGAGCGCGGGCAGCCGACTCCGATCCTTGTCCAGCACCTTGGCGGTGAAGCCCTTGACGAAGGACTTCTTGACCACCGCCATCTGGCCCGCGACGTGGCTGCGCACGTCCTGCTTGAGCTCGGCGGCCTCGCTGGCGATGCCGCGCGCGACCGCCTGCTTGACCTTGTCGCGGAACTCGCCGCCCCAGCGGCGCAGTTGCGCCTGCGCGGCCTTGCTATCGATGCGAACCGAGATGCGCATGGCTGATTGCCTGATCGGTGAGCCTGTCGAGGGTCTGGTCAAGGTGACGGGCTTCGCCGCGTGCGCCGATGGCGATCAGCGAGAGCAGCCGCGCATCGCGTGCGGCGTCCTCCCGCGCGGCGGCGGCGGCGAAGCCGCGCACCTGCGCCAAGGTGTAGCCGAAGATGTCCGGCAACCGGTGGCCGTGGGCGATCAGGTGCTGGACGGTGTCGAACCAGCCGTGGCCATTGCTGCCGTCGCGCCCGTCTGCGCGATCAGCCCGTCGAGCCGAGGCATCACCGTCCGGGTAAAAAAATCGGCGTTGACCTCGATCACCTTGGCCGCGAGCAGAATCGCCTCGTCGGCGGCCAGCTCATCGACCCACGCGCGCGGTTTGCCGACGGCAATCGACACCGCCGTCAGCAGGTCGTCGCCGCGCTCGCCGAACAGCGCCAGCCAGTCGATACCATCGCCTCCGATCTGTTGCATCACCGGCGTGATGGCGCGCAGGAAGGCGGGCATCTGGCCGACCTTGAGCGGCTTGATGGCCAGCGGCTCGCCGTCGATGACCAGTTCCACCGCCTGCGGGATGAGGGTTTCCAGATCGCTCATGGCAGCCCCCATCACAGTTGCACGATGCGGCCGAACTGGCCGAGCACCGCGTCATAGGGTTTGGTGGTGTCGGCCAGCAGCGAGCCTTCCAGCTCGAACTTGTTGTACTCGTCCGAGATGAAGGAGATCTCCTTCAGCGGATCGAAGGCCACGCGGTACAGCTCCACCAGCACCTTGGCGTTGCCCTGCGCGGTGTTGACGCCTTCCAGGCGCAGGAACCGTTCGGGCAGCGCCTGCGTGAAGATGCCGATCTCGGTGGCAACACCGTAGCTGTAGGCCGCCTTGAACGGCGCGGTGAAGCCGGTGGTATCCAGAAACTGGAGGGCACCGAAGTCGGTGTCGGCGGTGTAGTGCGTGCCTGCGGTCAGCGTCGCGGGCGTGCCCGCCGAGTCGGTCACCACCAGCGCCGACACCTTCGGGTGCGCGAAGAAGTAGCGGTCGCCGACCACGGGCGCAGCACCGCCGATGGGTTCGGCGGTCACCGTGCCGGTGCTGCCGGTGACGTGGTTGCCGTAGAGGGCCAGGGCGAGGTTTTCTTTTGTGAACTCCTCGATGGTGAGGTTCACGGTGGCCGACTTCTGCTTGACCATCCGGTGGTCGAGCGAGCGCTGGCCGGTCTGGCTCTCGTAGTGCTCCAGCACGTCGGTCTTGAGCGAGAGCTTCAACTCGGCGACGTTGCCGGGCGAGCGCACTTCGATGGGCAGGCCGTCGATATCGCGCTTGCCGAGGAAGACGCGGCCTTGGAACGATGCATAGGTGCTCATGATTTGGATTCCTTGCGTTGGGTGGTTTTGGGTTCGATGGGGGTGCCGTCGCCTTCCGGCTGCGGCACGGGTGCGGGCTGGCGGTCGTGGCGGGCGATGCCATTGGCGATGAGCCAGTCGGCGGTGCCGCTTTCCACGTCAAGCCGTTCGCCCGGCTGGAGCGGCATGCCCGCGTGGGTGTGTGGGCGGATCAAAACGAGTGATGTCATGGGTGTCATCCCTTGGTTGAAAGATCGGTGCCGAGCGTCCGGTAGGTGATCGCGTAGCGCGCGGGAATAGCGGCGGCCACCGCGTCGGCGTCCTCGACGTCCCATTCGCATTCCTGCTCGCGGATGCCAAGGCACAAGCCGCCCAGATTCCGGTCGGCCAGCAGCGCGGCGTGAGCGGCGGTGAGCAGCCGGTCGGCTTCTGTCTCCGGAATCGCGGGCGGCACCGCGCGTGCCAGCGCGACGAGGCGCACGATCAGTTCGCGCGTGACGCGGTCGTTGGCGCGCTCGGTGATGGATTCGGACTCGGGGAACACCACCAGCGCCGGGCATTGCTCCCGGCTGATGGCCACCGTGGGCGAGCGGTGCAAGGTCGCCCCAAGCGATTCCACCGGCGTGCGGACGGCCGCCATCACCGCGAGCAGAATCTGTTCGCGGATCGAGTTGCCGGACACGGGTCAGAGTCTCGTGAGCTTGGCGCGCATCTCCGAGCCATCGCCCACGGCCCGGATGTCGCGCACCTGATAGATCACGCTGCCGATCTCCACCGTGTCGCGCGGGGCCAGACCCATAAACACCGACGCCGGATACGACATCTGGTGGTCGGTGGTCGAGGCCAGCCCATCGAACACGGTGTCGTCGGGCGCGGCGAAGCCCACTGGATGCTGCTGGGCGAGACTGCCATCCGACGGTTGCCAGCGGCACTCCCTGAGCAGCCCAGCGTTACCCGCTGAGGCGTAGATCTGTTCCACGATGCCCATCACGCCACCGTCAGCTTGACCAACACGCCGGGGCGATGGCACATCGGCAGCGGGTTGGACTGCGTGTGCAGGTCGGTGCCCCGGTCGAACTTGCGCGGCTCCTGCTTGGCGTACAGCGGCTGGCCCACCGTGTTGACGGTCTCGTTGAAGTCCGCCGGTGCGAAGTAGGTGCCGAAGGTGTCGATGGTGCCCAGCGGGAAAGCGTGGGCCTCACCGGCGGCGATGAAGCGGCGGGCGGTGCCACTGGCATCGGTGGCCTGGCCCCGGTACTCCTCGAAGGTGATTCCGCCGTAGGTGAAGCCGCGACGCACGTCGTTGATGAGGATGGCCCCGTTCTGCCAGTTCTCGAACGCCTTCTCGACCTTGGCGTGACCGGTGAGCGCAGCGAAGAACTCCGCCGAACACAGGCAATGGACGCCGTTCATGAACTCGCCCTTGAGGTTCTCCTCGATGGTCGCCAGCACCGTGGTGCATTTGGCTTTGACGTTGGTTCCCGCCGTGCCCAACTCGAAGGCCACGGTCTGCTGGGCGATCTCGAAGGCATCGAACAGGTCGTAGAGCACCGAGCCATCGGCATCGAGGATCACGCCCTTGAGCGCGCCGACGCGCAGGTGCTCCAAGGTGATCGCGTGCTTGTTGCGCATCGTCTCCAGATGGCGCGCGACGACGCCCGCGACCGTCTCGGTTTCGGTTTCCGAACCGAAGGCGCGGATGCCTTGCACTTCCTCGGGCAGCACCACGTCGTCGTGCGGGATGTGCGGCACGACGAAGGAACGCAGCTTGCGCTTGCCGCGCACGCCGACCGTGCCGGGCGAGCCCGGCGGCAGCGTGGGCAGCAGGTTGAGCACGCCGTTCATTTCCTCGACGACGATCTGGCGCTGGCGCACCGGCTTGGGCGGCATCAGGTTCAGTTCTTCCAGACGGCCGTAGCGGTTGGGTAGGATGTTGATGGCGGCGGTCAGCGCGGCCATCGAGAAGGCGGGATTGCTGAAGGGGTTGTTCATGGTCAGGCTCCTTGACGGACGAGGACGCCCAGCGCCTTGAGCTGCGCAATGGCGGTGAGTTGTTCGGCGGTGGTGATGGCATCGGGCCACGCGAGCGCGTGATGGGCGACGACGGCGTGGCGCGCGACGACGAGGCCGTCATCGCGGTCGATCAAAGTGGCATCGCAGGCTTGCAGCAGCACGCCTGCGGCGACCTGCGTGCCGTCCTCGGCGGACGGATCGATCTGCTTGTATTTGCCACTGGCGGTGACGATGCCGAGCACCGTTCCCAGCGGCAGGTTTTGACCCGATGCGACCGTGACGCGGTCGCGCGAGTAGAGGTTGGGTGCTTCGTACTTGAGCAGGTCGCCCAGGTTCAGGGGTTCGGCGAGAACGGACATTTCAGATCTCCTTCTTGAAGGCGGTGGATTGCGCCGCGATCTGCTTTGCTGCATCGATCAGCGGATTGCTGGCCGAAGGGCGAACGGCATCGGGCGTGATGCGACTGGTGATTTCGGGACTGGCGTCGGCCTGCGCGGCCAGGAGCTGGCTGCGCACCTTGGCGGGCGAGGCCTGCGCTTCGAGGAAGCCCGCGATCAGGTCGGTGCGCCCAGCCAACGTGCAGGTCTGGGCGATTTCGACGGCGTCGGCCACGGTCATTGCCGTGGCGGTGGAGGCGGTGGCGGAGGGTTGAGGAGGATTGCCAGCAGGATCAGCAAGAGGCCGATCAAGAGCAGCGGGGTCGGTTCGATCATTCATGGATGACTCCATCTGGTGGTTGCGAAAAAGGCCCGCTTGGCTGGCCGAAGCCACCTGAGTCGGGAGTGGGGAAAGCGATTGGGTGAGCTGCGAGAGCGCGTCGTCGAAGCCGCCGACCGCATCGGCCAGACCAGCGCCGACGGCATCCGGGCCGAAGAACAGGCCCGCTTCGGTGGCGCGCACGGCGTCGGCGTCGAGGCCGCGATGGCGAGCGACCGTCTCGACGAAGAGGTCGTAGACGCGATCCACCTCGGCCTTCAGGACGGCATGCGCCTCGTCGGAGATCGGTTCGTGCGGGTTGAGGTCGTTCTTGCGCTCGCCCGCGAACACGGCGGTATAGCGAACGCCATCCTTCGCGTCCTTCACCGACTGATCGATGTGCATGGCGATGACGCCAATCGAGCCGACGCCGCCGGTGCGCGCGACGAACACTCGGCTCGCGGCGGACGCCAGTGCGTAGGCCGCCGAGAACGCCATGTCGTTGGCCACGGCCCAGACCGGCTTGACTTGCACGCCCGCGCGGATGCGGTCGGCCAGGTCGAACACGCCGCCGGATTCGCCGCCGGGCGAATCGACATCGAGCAGGATCGCGGCGACCTCAGGGCTGGCCAACGCCGCGTCCAGTTGCGCGGCGATGCTGGTGTAGCTGGCGAGGCCCGACACGGCTTCGAGGCCGGAGGTGCGGCGCACCAGCGTGCCGTGGATCGGGATGACGGCGACCTTGCCGGTCGCAGGCGACAGTGGGCGTGTGGTCGGCGCGTAGTCCGCGGGCACGACCATGTCGGTCAGGCCAATGCGCGCACCGAGCACGGACAGGATGACGTCGAGTTTCGGGCGATGGATCGCCAGCGGCACGCCAAAGAGGCGCGCCGCCAGATGTGGCAGCACGGTCATGGGAATCCTTCTGGAAAACGGTCAGGCGACGAGTCAGGAAATCGACTGGCTGCCGGTGGCGTCGGGTGTGACGGCGTTGCGGTTGGGTTCCGCGCTGCCGCCGTCCTTCGACGTGTAGCGAGGGTCGGAATCAAAGATCAGGCCGAGGTCGTCGGCGCGCTGGTTGTCGGCGGCGATCTCGCGGTCGACGTCTTCGGCGTCGTAGCCGTTGGCCGAGATGGCTTCCGAGCGCGACATCAAGCCCGCGCGGATGGCCAGCAACATCGCCTTGAATTCCTTCTCCGGATCGACCCACTGCCAGCCCTGCGGAATCCACTTCACGGCGAGGTACTGACGACGACGGGCGGGCCCGCCACGCGCGAAGCCCGGCGCTTCGAGCGCCCCGGCGAGCACGGCCTGCTTCATCCACGCCGCCCACACCGGACGGCACAGCTGATGCACCAGCACGCCGTGCTGCAGCATCTCGCAGCGCCGCCGGAACTCCAGCATCCCGGCACGGATGGACGAGTAGTTCACGCCGGTCAGATCGCCGGTCAGTTGTTCGTAGGTGATGCCGATGGCGGCGGCAACCGCGCGGAACTGCGTGCGCAGGAACTCGGAGTACGAACCGCCCACGTCGGCGGGATCGGAGAACTTGATGTCCTCGCCGGGCTCCAGAATCTGCAGCGTTCCCGGCTCCAGCCCGGCGAACGCAATCCCTTCGGCGTCGGCTGCGCCTTCGCCCATCAGGTTGTCTTCCGGGTTGGCGCGCGTGACGAAGCCCGCGAACATCGCGGCGGTCTTCTTGCGCACCAGTTCGGCGTCGTCGTACTGGTCGAGTTCGTTGAGCTTGACGAGCGCCCGCGACAACCACGGCTCGCCGCGAATCTGGCCTGGGCGCAGCACGCGGAACAGATGGATGATTTCCGCAGCCGGGATGCGCACCGTGTCCATCCCGCCCTGGCCCGACATCGGCGCAAGACGCCCGTCCTCGGGATGCGAGCGGTACAGGTGGTAGGCGACGCGCCGCCCCAGGCTGTCGAACTCGATGCCGGAGCGCACGACGTTGCCCGAAGGAAGATCGGTGTTCAGATTGATCGGCAGGTGCTCGGGCTCCAGCAACTGAAGCTGCAGCGGCACGACCAGCCCGTCCTCCGGGCGTCGCGGCCGCAAGCGGATCAGGCATTCGCCGCCTTCGAGCATTGCGCGGCAGGCCAGCGCCTGCAAACCGTAGAAGTCAGTCTGACCGGCGGCGTCGGCTTCCGCCGTCCAGTCGCGCCACAGCGCCTGCACTTCGGCCTTGAACGCCTCGTCGGGCGACAGGCTCTGCGGCTTGATGCCGGTGCCGACCGCGTTGGCCACGAAGGCTTCGATGCCTGCCTGCGCCCAGGCATTGCGGCGCACGAGGTCACGGCTCTTGCCGCGCAGTTCGTTGCTGGTCGCCAGCATCGCGGCGACCGCGCCGGGGTTGCCGGGCATCCACGCCAGCGAGCGACGACCACGCCCCGCTGCCTCGTGGACGGGAGGCTGACCGAAGAGGCTACGGAGTTTGCCTAGCCAGCTTGCTGGCGTTCGTGATGTTGTCCAGGCCATCAGAACCCCTTCGACGTCGTGACCCGGATCTGGCGCGGCGCACCGGGCAGCAGCCCGGTTTCAGCCGCCTGCTGCAGCAGTCCGCGCCTGACCTCGCGGATCGCGGCCATCAGTTCGTCGACCGAGCGGTACTCGACCGTCTTGTCGGCAAAGGTCACGCGCCGTTCGCCCTTGGCGAGCGCGCTCTCCAAGGCCTGGAGTTGGATTTCTGTGTAGGCCATCAACGGTACACCACGAGATTGATTTCGGAGGAGTCGTCGAACGACGTTGCAGTCGTCGCACAGGAGATGTCGACGTACTGGGCCGTCTTGAGGTCGGAGCTGGCGCGCACGACGGCCACTCGTTGCTGGCCGCTGTTGACGCTGCTGCGTGCGAGCGCCGTCCAGCAGTAGTTCGCATCCGGCATCGCCACGGCGAAATGCACGCGATATCGGCCCGCCGCCGTGCGCACGACGCTGGCCACGTTGCGCGCGCTGGCGATCACGACCTGACCGCCCTCGTAGCCGAAGCTCACCCACACCCGGGCGAGACCAGGATGTGTGGCGTCGATCTTGGTCTTGACCTCGAAGCCGATGCGCGCCGCAAGAGCGGCGATGCTGGACGCGAGGCTCATCAGGCCAGCGCCCCGTCGAAGACCACGACGAAGTCGGTGTCGGTGTTCCCGACATCGGCGGCCGCCACCGCGCCGATGTTGGTGCGGGCCTGCAGTTGCTCGGCAACCGTCAAGGTCTGCGCCGCGTCGAAGCGCACCCGCAGACTGACGGCGGCCAGGAGCGCGTCCAGACCCGTCGTGCCGTTCTGCAGCAACTGCTGGATTTCCACCAGAGTGTCGTAGGCGGCGTCCGCGCCACCCAGGATGTCGGCCTTGAGCGCGTCGAGCAGCGACACGATCTTGTTCGACGAGTAAGTGCTGGAGGCGGCGATCTGGCTGTCGTCGATGGCGGTGGCGGACAGCACCGCCGCCTTCAGCTCGTTGACCGCCGCGACCAGACTCGACTTGTCGGTGGTGGACAGGTTGGCGAGATTGCCTGCGGTGGCCCGGACGTCGTTGAACTCCTGCGCGACGCGGATGACCAGACTCTCGATGCGGGTGGCAAGACTCATGTGTTCTCCTTGGTTTGAAGCGGCCGCCGTCAACGAAGCCAACGGCTTCGGATGACGCGCCGACCGGAATTGCGGGTTCCAGAAGCAGCGAGGCCACCGCGTCGGGTGGCCTCGTTCAATTCGATGTCGTGGATGGGCGGTGGCTCATCCGGTGGGGGTGCTACCCCCAGTTGCCGCTCCAGTTCGCGCCAGTGGCGTTCCTCGAAGCGATCCAGTCCCGTGCTGGATGCGGCCGCGCGGGCGTAGACGTAGCAGTCCAGGGCCTCGTTGCGCTCGCGCATCTTTTGCCACTCGCGCACCGGGAAGCCGTTGCGGTCGCGGCGGGTGATCAATTGCTCCGCGCAGAGCTGCTGGATGAACTCGGCGTCGATCTTCGGCAGATGGACGAACCCGGCCGGAAACACCGGGGTCAAGCCGTCCTCGCCGACGTCCGCGCTCTTACGCAGGTTGTTGTAGAACTCCAACTTGGCGATGCCGACCGCCACCGTGAACACCTTGATGCCCCGGCGCAGCTTCTTGCCGCCCTGCGAGACATCGATGGCAGTCGGCGTGCCGATCAGGGCAGCACCGCGTGGCACGCCCTTGACCGCCATCACGCGCGGATCGTGGCAGGCACGCACGAAGGCGTAGGCTTCCTGCGTGGCAAAGCCGGTGTCCAGCGCGAAACGCGCCAGTGGCATTGCCACGCCCGAGGCGTGCGTCCAGTTCTCGGCCAGCATCGCGGCCAGCGCCCTCCACACTGCGTCCCGGGCGGTGTCACCCATCAGCACGCGGTGCTCGACCAGCCACGATTCCTTGCCGCGCCCGAAGGCCCAGACCGAGGCCTCGATGCGATCTTTCTGCACGTCCGCGCCGCCAACCAGCAGCAGACCGCCTTGCGGCACGCTGCCGATGCGGTACTCCTCGCGGCGCTCGACCAGCCGTTGCCAGTCGGGCGCTTCGCCTTCCTCGACCCAGGTCTCGCCCAGCTCGGTGTTCTTGAAGGTCTTGATCGCGGCGGCCGATCCCGATTCCTTGTTGACGGCGGCTTCCCACGCGGCGGCGATGTCGCGCCACGAGCGCCAGCCCACCGGGCTGTACAGCGACGACAGGTGAAATCCCGCCGTCTTGCCCTCGGCCATCGCGCGCCATTCGCCGTGCTCCAGCATCCACGTCTTGTGATGCTCGGCAATCGCCGTGTCGCAGGATTCGCAGATGTAGGCGGCGGTTTCCGGTTGCCCCTTGTCCCAGCGCAGTTGCTCGAAGCGCAACCACTGCGGGTGGTTGCAGTGCGGGCACGGCACGAAGTAGCGGCGCTGGTCGCTGGCCTCGTACTCGCGTTCGATGGCGCTCGCCCCGGAGATCGTCGGCGTCGACACGATGAAGATCTTGCGGCGCGCGAAGGTGCGCGTGCGCGCCTCGGCCAGCGAGATCGCATCGCCTTCGCCCTCGACGTCCAGCGGGTAGCCGTCCACTTCGTCGAGGAACAGGTAGCGCACCGGCATCGAGCGCAGGCCCACCGCGCTGTTCGCGCCGGTCATCACCAGCACGCCGCCCCGGAACTCCTTGGCCAGAATCGTGTTGCCCGAATCCCGGCTGCGCGCGGGCGCGATCAATTCCGCCAGCGCCGCCGACTCCTCGATCAGCGGGTCGATTCGCTGCTTCGAGTTGCGCTTGGCCATCTCCACCGTCGGCCAGACCGCCATCATCGGGCCCGGTGCGTGGTGGATCACGTAGCCGATCCAGTTCGATCCCATTTCGGTCGCGCCGAGCTGAGCGGCCTTCATGAACGCCACGCGCTCAACCGGCGAGGTCGGCGACAGGCAATCCATGATCGCCTTCAGGTACGGCGTGCGGCTGGTGCGCCAGCGCCCGGGTTCGGCGGAGGCCTTGCTGGAGAGCATCCGATGGCGATCCGACCATTCCGACACGGTGAGTAGCGGATCAGGCGTCAAGCCGTCGCGCCACGCGCGTTCGATCTCAACAGCGCCTTCGTAATCGTCCATCGTCAATCCACGCGCGGGCGCAGCTCGCCCAGTTCGATCAGGTGCTCGCGCACGGCGGCTTCCAGCGTGACGTGCATCGTGTGCGCGTCGATGCCAAGCGCTGAGGCCATCTGCCCCGAGATGCGCGCGGGCCAGTTCAACCACGCGTCGCGCTCGATGCGTGCGAGCTTGAAAACGTGGGCCACGGCCTGCGCCCGATCCACCAGTTCCTTCTTGCGGTGCGCCAGCTCCAGGTTGTTGAGCTTGGCCTTGAGCACCTCGTTGACCGTGCGCGCCTGCAAGAGCGAGGTACCGCCCGCCGACATCGGCGCTGTGCTGGTGTCGGAGACATCGCGCTGCGGTGTCGCTTCGGCGGGCGCGAGCGCGGGTCGCGCCTTCGTGGTGCCGACCTTCTCCTGCGCAGCGGCGCGGCGCGGCTGCAATGTGTTTTGTGCCCACTGGGCGTCCGCCGCATCCGGATCAATCGTGCCGTCAGGCAGTGCGGTGATCCGCCCGGTGTCGATGGCCTTCTTCACGGCCACGTGCGACACGCCACGGTGGCGCGCGTAGGCGCGAATCGAGAGTCCCATCGTCACCTTCTTCAATCATCTGTTCGTCATTCCTGCGGATTGAGCTTGGCTTCCATCGGGAACAGCGCGTTCATCACGTCACGCCAACCACACCCCGAAAGGAAACGCCATGAGCCAGATCGACACCATCCTCACCCTGATCGCCCAGAAGCATCTGGGCATCGACACCCTGCAAACCCGCCACGCCGACAGCCTGGACTTCCACGACACGGCGGTGTGGTGCATCCGGGACGCGCTGGAAGCGGCCTTCAAGGCGGGCGTCGAACTCGGCGCGTCGAGCCCGAAAGCCACGGAAGCGGAGATCGCCAAGGACTGATCGGAAACCCACGAAACCAAGCGGAAAGCGCTTGGCTTCACTCCCGAACAGCGCGTTCATCACATCGTCATCCACCACCCCCGAAGGAGCAGCCCATGACCACCACCCAACTCACCCCGGCCCAGCACGCCATCCTCGCCAAGGCCATCAACACCAGCGGCGGCAAGATCGACTGGTTCCCCGACAACATCAAAGGCGGCGCGCGCAAAAAGGTGCTCGACGGCCTGTTCAACCGCGCCCTGATCACGCCCGATGGCGAGGGCTGGTGCGTCGCCGCCGAGGGCTACGACGCCTTGGGCATGAAACGCCCCACGATCCCGCAGCCGACGCCGGAAGTCGATGCCGAACTGGAGCAGGCTGTTGCCGCCGCCGAAGCGACGTGGACGCAAGCGCCGACACCGGCCAAGCCGCGCACGCGCGACAACAGCAAGCAGGCCGAAGTGATCCGGATGCTGCAACGCCCCGAGGGCGCAACCATCGGCCAGATCTGCACCGCCACCGGCTGGCAGGCGCACACGGTGCGCGGCACCTTTGCCGGAGCCTTCAAGAAAAAGCTCGGCCTGACCATCGTCTCGGACAAGCCGCAGGGCGGCGAGCGGGTCTACCGCATCGCCTGAAAAAAGATCGAGAAAGAAGCCAAGAACAGCTTGGCTTCTCAATCGGACAGCGCGTTACTACGGGTGTCGCAACGATCAACCCGAAGGAGAAAGCACCATGACCAGCATCCCGATCCCCGCCACCCAGAACGAAGCCTGGGGCTTTTGGGGCACGATGAACGAGCACGCCAGCGGCGCGTGGCCCCTGGCGATGAGCGCCATCTCGGACGCCACCGGCCAGCCCCTCGAATCGGTACGGGTCTTCCTCGACAGCCGCCACGGCCGCCACTTTGCCGACGACGTCCAGAACGGGCTTTACGAGGGCAAGGCCCTGGCGAATGCGATCAACGCCGCCACCCAACGCTGGATGGGCTGGACGATTGGCCGCCAGACCAGCAAGCAGTACGGCATCCCGCGCGGCCTGCCTTACCTGACGGGCTTCGTGATTCACTGCGAGATCCTCGACGAGTCGCTGGCCGCCTGATCGAGCACCGCGCCATCCGCCTCGCGGGTGGCCTGCTTGCCGGTGAAATCCTCCCACCGGCGCACGATCACGTCCACGTACTTCGGATCGAGTTCGATCAGCCGCGCGACGCGGCCTGACTTTTCGGCTGCAATCAACGTCGTGCCGGAGCCACCAAACGGGTCGAGCACCACGTTGCCGGGGCGGCTCGAATTGCGGATCGCGCGCTCGACCAGTTCCACCGGCTTCATCGTCGGGTGCAGGTCGTTCTTCTGCGGCTTTTTGATTGCCCAGACGTCGCCCTGATCGCGGTCGCCGCACCAATGGCGTGTCGCGCCCTCGGGCCAGCCGTACAGGATCGGCTCGTACTGGCGCTGGTAGTCGGCGCGACCCAGCGTGAACGTGTTCTTGGCCCAGATGATGAACGTCGACCACTTGCCCCCGGCGGCGCGGAACGCGGCCTGCAGCACATCCAGTTCGCTGGACGACATCGCCACATAGATCCCGCCCCGGCAGTTCGCCACCGTCGGCGTCAGTGCCGCCAGCAGGAAGTCGTAGAACCCGTCGCCCAAGTTGTCGTTCAGGATCGCGCGGTCCTTGCCGCGCATCTTGTCCTTGGCGCTGTTGGCGTAGTTCACGTTGTACGGCGGGTCTGTGAAGACCATGTCGACCGGCTCGCCTTGCAGCAAGGCCTCGTAGCTTGCCGCCACGGTGGCATCGCCGCACAGCAGCCGGTGTGGGCCCAGCACCCAGACATCGCCCGGGCGCGAGATCGGCGTCTCGCCAACCTCCGGCACCGCATCCTCATCGGTCTGACCCTCGTTGTCCGGCTCGTCGCCCGCGATCAGTTCCGCCAGCGCGTCGGCGTCGAAGCCGGTGATGTCGAGGTCGAAGCCGTCCAGTTGCAAGGCTTCCAGTTCGATGCGCAGCATCGCGTCGTCCCAGCCCGCGTTCTCGGCGATGCGGTTGTCCGCGATGACCAGGGCCCGGCGTTGGGTTGGGCTCAAGTGATCGAGTACGACCACCGGCACGACCTTCAGCCCAAGTTTCTTGGCGGCGGCCAGCCGTCCGTGGCCAGCGACGATGATGCCGTCGCTGCCCGCCAGGATCGGATTGGTGAATCCGAACTCCGCGATGCTGGCAGCGATCTGCGCCACCTGCTCCTCGGAGTGGGTGCGCGCGTTGCGGGCGTAGGGCAGCAGCTTGCCGGTCGGCCACTGCTCGATCTTGTCGGCCAGCCAGTTCATGCCATCACCTCGATGTCAGAGGTGGTAGCGCGCTCGGCGGCGACCTGCTCGAAGGACTGACCGGTGGCGATCAAGCTGACCGGCACACCGGGGTGGTTCTGCTGGAAGCGTTTGATGGCAACGTCCACGTACTCCGGCGCGATTTCCACGCTGCGGCAGACGCGGCCCGTGCGCTCGGCCGCCAACATCGTGGTGCCGCTGCCGCCGAAGGGTTCGAACACGATGTCGCCAGCGTCGCTGTAGGCCTCGATCACGAACTCCGGCAGCGCGACCGGGAACACGGCGGGGTGGTCGATGTCCTGACCGATCTTGCCCTTGTGGCGCATCACGCGGATCACGCTGTCGGGGATGCGCGTGTCCTGCGTCGGCAGGCCCTTGTGCGTCCAGCCGCCGACTTCGCCGTCCTTGCCCCGCATCGCCGTGGACGAGCCATCGGCGCGCAGGTGCGATTCCTGCCCGGCGTGCTTGCAGGGCACGATCTTGTTCGGCTTGCGGCTTTCGCGGTTGAAGTGGAAAACGAACTCGAAGCTCGGGGCGAAGCGGCCTGCCCAGTCGCCGGGCATCCCCGGCCCCTGATCCCAGACGTACCACGCGAAGCGCCGCCAGCCCTGGCTGCGCATCCAGCCGAGCCAGGCGTCCCAATACGGGATCACCTCGTTGTCGCGGTGGATGAGCCCGAGGTTGACCAGCACCTGACCCTCGCCCGCCATCGGCAGGTGCGCGAACACGCCGCGCATCAGGCCATCCCAATCGGTGATGCCGCCCGAGGTGTAGTCGCGCTGGTTGCCGTAGGGCGGCGAGGTGAAGCACAGGCGAGCGGTATCGCCTTGCATCAGCGCAGCGACCATGGCCCGGTCGGTGGCGTCGCCGCAGATCAGGCGGTGCGCGCCGATGGCCCAGATATCGCCCGGGCGGGACACCGCCACGACGGGGGCGTCGGGCACGTCGTCCGCCGCATCCGGTTCGTCGGCATCAGGCTCCGGGTCGGTACCGGCGTCGGTCACATCACCCGTGAGCAGCGCCTCGATCTCGGCATCCTCGAAACCCGTCAGCGCAAGGTCGTACCCCGCCTCGGACAGGTCGGCCAACTCCAACGCCAGCATCTCCTCGTCCCAGCCCGCATCGAGCGCCAGCCGGTTGTCGGCGATCACCAGCGCGCGCTTCTGCGCGACGGTCAGATGGGCCAGTTCGATCACCGGCACCTGATCCAGCCCAAGCTTGCGCGCGGCAGCCAGACGCCCGTGCCCGGCAATGATGCCGTTGTCGCCATCGACCAGGATCGGATTCGTCCAGCCATACTCGACGATGCTGGCCGCGATCTTGGCGATCTGACCCTCGGCGTGCGTGCGCGGATTGCGGGCGTAGGGAATCAGCGCCTCGACCTTGCGGTACTCGACGTTGAGTGTGTTCAAAGTGGAAATCCCAAATGCAAAACCCGCCGAGCGTTGCCGCCGGGCGGGTTGAGTGAATGAAGACTCTGGTGGGGTGGTAACCGCGCCTGGGGGTGGTAACCGGGGCCGGTAACCTGGCCGACTGGTAACCTTGCCCGCGCCCTGACGCTAAAAAAGCGTCGCGCTCGCGCCCCCTGCATGGGACTTTCGGCAGGAAGGACCCCTTTCGCCTCGGGCCGCTCGCCGAACCGTCACCGCTGTCCAGAAGATAGCTCGAATACTACGCTCGACCGGGTTGATTTGTTGCAGGGTCAAAAACCGCGCATCGCCGCTGACATGCTCGCACTGCAAACCACGCGCGCCAATTCACGCCAAAACCCTACGCTGTGACGACACCATTGAGTTGGTCGGCGACGGTCTGCAAGGCGCGGTGCCAGCGCCGCCACGCCGTCGTTCGGTCGCAGGCAAAACGGATCGTGATGTCGCGCCAGCCGTAGCGCTTGGCCCTCATCCACACCAGATGGCGCTGCTCGACCTCCAGCCACTGCACCCACTTCATCGTCTCCAGCATCCGGTCGATAGCCTCTGGGTCGGGTGGGAAAGGTCGGTAGACGTGCTCGTCGGCAGCGAACGTTTCCCACTCCTTGCGCACGATGATGGGCCAAGTGTTGAAGTAGCCCTGCACACGCACGGGTGGCAGGCGTCGTCCGGTGCTGGCCGCCTCCTCGAAGCGTGCGGCCACGTCGTCGATTGTCCAAGTGCGGGGATCAGCCATGACGTGCCCCTCCCTGTCCGTAGAGGCGTTCGCCGATGCGCCGCACGAACTCGCGCTCGATGAAGTCCAAGCGTTCGTCGGCAGCGTTGACCACGAGGATGTGCTGATCGCGCCAGCCGCGTTGCTTCATCGCGTCGAGATCTGTGGTCTCGGGCTGGAGGCGACCCAAGGGGCAGCGATAGGTGGGCGTCGAAATCTTCATCTCACACCTCCCGTTCCAGTACGTGCTGCTCGATGGCCCAGTGCAGCAGGGCCAGTGCGTCGGCTTCGTTGTCGTCGGCCGGAGCGTGACCACGGGCACGGGCGGTCGCCACCATCTCGTCCTTGCTGGCGTTGCCCTTGCCGGTGGCGTGCTTCTTGATCGTTCCCACGGGCACGCCCTGGTACGGGATCTGGTGGTGCTCGCACCACGCGGTGAGCGTGGCAAGGAACCCGCCGTAGGCGTGGGCAGCATCCGTGGAGACGTGGCGTCGCACCTCCTCGAAGTGCAGGCAGTCGATCTCGTCGCAGGACTGTTTGATCTCGGTGAGCCAGCGTTTGAATCGCAGGAAGCGCATTCCGCCGCCTTCGAAGCGCTGCGGCCGGAAGCTCTCGGAACCGCTGGTGATGTGGCCGTCACTGCCGCGCAGCGCCCAGCCGGTGGTGGTGCCCAGATCGAGGGCGAGGATGGTGGTGGTCATGGTGTCAGTCCTTGTTTTGGCTGGTCTGACGGATCGGACGGGTCGTATCGAAACCTTCCATGAAGCGCGCGCACGCGCACGTGTAAGAGTTACGACGTAGTCCGTCCGATCCGTCAGACGCGGCTGTGTCAGTCATCGGCGTAAGGGGTGTAGGTGGGTGCTGGCGGGTACTTGAGGCCAATGCCCTGAAACCCGCGCAAGCCCATGCCGTTGCGCCATTTATCCAAGCCCCGGTTGAGCAGCAGATCGGCAAAGCGCTTCTGCGAACCGGTGAACTCACCCGCTGCCTCTGCCCACGGCTTCCAGTCGTTGAACAGTTCTGCCGTCAGCGACTTGGCGTTGGCCTCGCGCACGCAACGCTCATCGAGCCAGCGGCCCAACGCATCCTCGGCTTCGAAATACTCCTCGGTGGCGTCCACCACCCGCTGCGGCGGGGAGAGTCGTCCGTGGCGTTGCCAGTCGAGGCAACCCTGCACGGCCCACGCCAAGATGCCGTCACGTTCGGCCAGGAGCTTCTGCTGCAGGTTCTTGTCACGGCGCTCGGGCGGCACGGTGATCGTGAAAGGGATCAGGTGCAGCCTGCGTTTCATCGCCTCGTCGATGTTGCGAATGGCGGGCCTGTGGTTGCCCGCCACGAATAACTTGAACTGCGGGAAGAACTCGAAGAAGTCCTGGCGCATGAAGCGCGCAGAGATCTTGTCGCCACCGGTCAGGTTCTTGAGCTTGGATTCGGCCCAGCGCTTGCCTTGTTCGGTTTCGATGGCCGCCACGAAGCGTGCGCCGCGCAGCCCCGCCATATCGGTCGGGTGCCGGTCGGTGCGCGTCTCCATGAAGGTGTCCATCGGCGCATTGGTCGCGTAGTCGCCGAGGATGGTGGCCAAGGTGTTCACGAACACCGACTTGCCGTTCGCGCCCGTTCCGTACAGGAAGAACAGCGCGTGCTCCTGCGTCGAGCCAGTCAGCGCGTAGCCGACCATTCGTTGCAGGTAGGACTGAAGTTCCTTGTCGCCACCCGTGACCTCGTCGATGAACTGCTTCCACGTCGGGCAGTCGCCGCTGGGCGTTGCTGTGGTGATCTTGGTCATCCGGTCGGCGCGCTCGTGCGGGCGCATCCGGCCTGTCTTGAGATCAACCACGCCGCCCGGCGTGTTGAGCAGCCACGGATCGGCGTCCCACTCGTCGGTGGTGGCCGCGTGCCTGCGGTCAGCGCGCGCCAGCCGCTCTACACCGCCGACCGTGCTGGCGCTGGCGAGCTTCGCCGCGACCTTGGGGTTGTCGGCGCGCACAGCCGTCTGGCGGCAGACGCTGCGGATCAAGTCCGTGGCGGCCAGCGTGTCCTCGGTGCGCCAGCGTTGCCCGTCCCACACCAGCCATTTGCCCCAGCCAGCCACGTAACGCCAGTCGCGGTGGTAGCGGCGGGTGAAGGACAGCGCCAGCGCGTCCTCCGTACCCCAGACGGACTCGTCGCTGCTGACCACCGGATCAACGTCATCGGCCACGTCGTGCATCTGCAAGCGTGGGCCGTGGGTGAGAAAGGCGGCGACATCGAAGCCCTCGGCGATGGCGTCCGCCACGTCCCAGCCCTCGGCGGCCTCCTCGGGCGGATAGAGAACGTGGCAGGACTTGGCTCCCGCCGACAGGATGACCTGTGCTGCCTGCGTCGCATACTCCCAGCCCGGCTTGTCACGGTCGGGCCAGATCAACACCGCCTTACCGGACAGCGGCGACCAGTCGGTCTTGTCGACCGGGGCGTTCGCGCCGTGCATCGCCGTGGTGGCCACGATGCCCGCGTCGATCAGGGCCTGCGCGCATTTCTCGCCCTCGACCAGAACCACCTGCGCGGCACTGGTCATCCCTGGCTGGTTGTAGAGCGGGCGCGGGTCGGGCGGTGCCATCTTGCGCCGCTTCGCATCCCAGGGCCGGAACTGCTTCTTCTGCCCGGGCGGGTCGTAGCGGTAGACGACGGCGATGAGATGGCCTGCCGCATCGAGGTAGTCCCACTTCGCGGTGGCCGGGCCGAGGTCATCGACGGGAGCATCCTTCTTGCTCCTGCGCGCCAGAGTCGCCGGAGCACGCCCGACCAGTTCGGTCGCGGTATCGAGCACGCGTGGGAAGTCGGTGTGCGCATCGATGCCGAGGTGGGCCGCGATCAGGGAGAAAATGTCGCCGCCGTCGCCAGTGGCGCGATCCGTCCACAGGCCGGTCTTGTCACCGGTGAGCACGACTTCCAGGCTGTCGCCCGGACTACCGAGCACGTCGCCGATCAGGAATTTGCCACCGCGCTTCTTGCCTGCAGGGAACAGCGTTGCCAGTACCGATTCCAGCCGCGAGAGCAATGCCTCGCGGATTGCGTCGCGTTCGGCATCGAGGTCACGAGGAGCGGGCTTTTGCGTGTCGTTGAAATCAAGCATCCGCAGACTCCTCGCCAGACGCTTGCTGCCCGACGATCCACGCTTCCAGCTCTGCAGGCTTGAACCGCACGAGCTTGCCGACGCGGTAATGGGGAATGCGACGCTGCTTGCGTTCCTTCGCTTGCGAGAGCCAGTACGAGGGCAGGTTGAACATCAGTGCAGCCTGGCGTACGTCGATCAGTTGCTCGCCGAGCACATGATTCAAAGTCGTGGTGTTCATGCTTTTGTTCTCCAGCACCGGTCTTGCCACGCGCACATCCGGCACTCGAAGTGGGTCGGGTCATTGAAGGCACGAGGCAGGAGATCTCCCGCCTCGGTGGCCGTGATGACCTTCACCGCCCGATCCGACATGCGCTGGGCCAGGGCTGCATCAAAGGGAACGGCCTCGGTGTAGATCTCCATCGTGTCGGCGTTGAGGGCCGTGAAGATCGCCGGGTGCTCGTGCAGTTCGAGATAGGCTTGGTAGATCGCCACTTGCGCGGCGTAGATGGGCTTGGAGATGGCCAGCCCCTTTTTTTCCAGATCGCTCCAGGACTTGTTGCCCAGACATTTGCATTCCCAGAGCGCGGGATAGGCGAAGCCCTCGGGGCCCGCGACGATGACGCCGTCGACGTGGCCTTGCAGGCGACCGTCGGCCACCGAGAAGCCGAACTGCTCACCGTCTGACTTGCGGGTGCGCAGGTCGAAACCCGCGTCCCGCAGCCACGCAACCATGCAGTCTTCCATGACGTGGCCACGTTCGAAGATGCGCAACATCCGCCCCGGGGTGTCGCGCCCGTGGTCGATGGGAGCCTTGGCGTACTCGAACTGCAGCGCGCGCTCGCAGGC
This sequence comes from uncultured Rhodanobacter sp., assembly GCA_937906285.1. Taxonomy (GTDB): domain Bacteria; phylum Pseudomonadota; class Gammaproteobacteria; order Xanthomonadales; family Rhodanobacteraceae; genus Rhodanobacter. The sequence continues at coordinate 53,307 of CALCWL010000077.1, forward strand.
CACGCCCAGACGCGAGGCACCAAGGTACTGGCGCTCGGACTGGCGGGCGCGGGCCTGCTGTATCCCGGCGTCCACCAGGGCGGTGACCTGGCCCGAGATGCTCGATGAGGAGTTGAAGTCGATCATGGCTTCTTCCCCCTCGGTTCTTCCCAAGGCAGGTCGTCCTCCAGATCCGCGAACGGATTGGCGGCGTCGGGTGCCAACGGATCGGGTGCAGGCGTCATGCGTCGCACCGGTGGGTACTTGGTGGCCTCGTGGTGCGCGACCATCGCGTCCGACCAGCAGGTGACGATGGCATCGATCACCCGCAGCGCTTCCGCTTCGGAGTAGTCGCCCAGCGGCTTAGTGAAGCCGATCTCGCCCGCTGCCTCGCCGAAAGCCTTGAGGCACTGGCGCATCGCGGCCAGCTCGACATCAGACGGATCGATCATGGCGACCCCCTTGATATCGGTGCGACCTTCCTTGACTCGCAGCCAATTGCCGTACAGCGCATGAAACGCGTTCTGACAGCGTTGCGAGCAGAACACCCAGTCGATGGGGTAGCGCCGGGGATTGCCGACACCGTGTCGGTTGTCGGTGTGGCCGAATCCCCGGGCCTGTCGTTTGCAGACCCAGCATTTCATCGCCCCCTCACTGCGCCCACGACGGTTTGCCCGTCACGGGTGCGCGTTGCGGAGCGGGTGCCTGGTACGCGGGCGCTGCCTGCGCCGGAGCGCCGGACGTGCCGCCGCCCGACGCCTTGGGCGGCACGCCCATCAACTTGGCGTAGTCGGGGTGATCCGGTTCGACCGCCACCTTCACCACGTTGCGGTCTTGGCCCTTGCCGTCCTTCTCGATATCGACGCGGGCGAGGAACTCCAGGCCGTCCAGTTCGTGGAAGCCCTGGATGCGGCGCGCGGCGGCGGCCTGCGGGCCGTTGTCCTGCGGGTGGACGTTGCGGGCGCTGTTCAGCGCGGCGCGAATGAAGCTGCGCCCCATCTGGCCCCAGGTCGGGCCCTTCTTGGAGTGCAGGCCGATGTTCGACCACATCTTGCGTTTGGCATGGTCGCCAGCGGTGACCACGAATTCGGCGGCCAGATAGATGGAACCGGTCTCGAAGGACTCGGTGGCGTAGCCGCCGCCCCAGCCTTGCGCGGGATCGTCGTAGCCACCGGGCTTGATGGTCATGCGCACCGCGACAGTGGTGCCCTTGGGGATCAGATCGAAGCCGGATTGCTGGGCGTCGGCGTCGTTGAAGTCATTCCATGCGGTCATTGCGATTACTCCTGGGATTCGATGTGTGTGGGGGTGGCGGCGCTGGCAGGCGCGGCGGATGCGCCCGCGCACTTGGCGATCAGCGCGCCGAGATGCGGCGGCTCCAGCAGGTCGAGGCGACCGCTGCGGTCTTTGGCCGGAAAGCCGTAGGGATTGACGGTGTGCGTGACGAAGGCGCGGTAGGCGCTGCCGTCCTCGGCCTTGATCTCGGCCAGCGTCACGACCTCGTCGACGATGCCGGGCAGCTCCAGGCTGGTCTTGCTACCTTCGATCTGCGGCACGAACACCTTGCGGTTGTAGTCATCGAGGCGTTCGTCGAGGATGGCCACGAACACCACGTTCTTGCCGCGTGCGTGCTGCAGGTGGGTCAAGGCACTCACCATTTCCTGGCCCAGCAGGCCGTAGGCACCGCGCAGGTCAGGCTTGCCGGAGCGGTCGCTGGTTGCACCGGGCTGTGTCTTGCACCACGCGAAGCACTGGCGAGACAACTGCGTGATCGAGTCGAGGAAGAAGGTCTGGTAGCGGTCGAGCTGCGTCGCGTCGCCGAACTTCTCGATGACGTGGTCGTAGTGCGCCTGCGAGAAGGCTGACTCCGGCGGCAGCGACTTGTCCGGGCCCGCGAGGAACACGAAGAAGTCGCGGCTCTCGGGCCACGATGCCGGTCGGATGGTGTCGCCCGGCCAGTCGGCCACTGCCAAGTCCCCGGCCTCGATGTCGAGGAAAAGCGTGGTGGCAGGATCGAGGTCTTTGAGCCGGGTGGTCTTGCCGATGCCGGACTTGCCGAGCATCAGCAGCTTGACGCCCTTGCGCTCGGCCATGCGCTGCTTCGCGGAGATGATGGGGAGGCTCATCACGCGGCCTCCTTCAACTGCTCGGCGACGGCGGGATTCCAGAGAATCTGGTAGCCACTGTGGCCGTTGCGCGAGTACGGCATAGCCTCGGCCCACGCCTCACCGGCCTCGGTCAGCTCCCATTCGTCGCGCTCGTTGCGGAACTGAAAGCCGCCTGCCGCCAGCATCTGGTTCGTGGCCTTCGCCGAGCGGTTGAGCAGTTTGCCGAGCTGCGTGGCGTTCAGGGCGCAGATCGGTTCGTTGGCCGATGGCAGCGCGCGGCGCAGCACCTCGGTGGTGATGCCCGTGTTCTCCTGAATGCAGGTCAGCGTCGCCGCCGCCGCGATGCCCGGTTTCACGCCCGGCACCTTCGCCACGGCCTCACCGATCAGCAGGATCGCGGAAACCCGGTCGTGGGTCGGCGCGGGCAAGGTCGCCAGTGCGCCGGGCACGGTGTAGCCGCCGGTCTTGCGGATCGCGGGCAGCACCTCGCTGGTCACCCAGCGCTTGAAACGCTTGGCTGCGTCCTTGGTACTGCCGAGGATCAGGGCGTAGAGGCCCGATTCGTTGACGTGGTTCTGGCGCTGACGGCCACCCGCCGTAAGGGTCTCCAGTTTCTGGAGATCCTCGGCATCGACGTGCGTCTTGATCGCCTGAGACGGATTGCCCATTTCCAGGGCATCGCAGACATCGGTGGCGTTGAACCACGGCTGCCCCTGATCATCGACCTGGACGCGCACGGCGTGCGCTTCGAACTGGAAGGGAATGATCGCGCTCATGATCAGCCCTCCCACGACACGTCGGCGATGCGGTCCGCCCCACGCGCGGCGCGCTTGCGCACCTCCGTGTGGAGTTCTTCCAGCGCGGTACGGCGGCGGCCGAGCGCCAGCGATTCCGCGTTGGCCGTCTGGATGGCGAAGGCCAGTTCGTCGACCGTGGCGGCATCGAGCGGGACGACGACGTCCTGGCCGTCCGCGCGGCGATACCGGATTTCGTCGGGAAGGTGTTCGCCGTAGATGGACGGCAGCTGTTGACGCAGCGAAGCGATGAGGTTGGTGCTCATGGTCATTACTCCGAATCGATGGAAAGGGTGAAAGACGGCTTGCCGGAATCCACAGTGCGAGCGGCGGCGAACTGCTGCTGCAAGGCAGGCGGCCAGTTCGTGAAGCGGGATTCGGAGACGGACAACTTGATGTCGAGGTAACCCTCGACCTTCTCGCCTGAGGCGACGATGCGTTCGGCGATTTCAGCCAGTTGCTTCTGATCCCAGCTGACCTTCTTGGGCAGCTCGAACTTCAGGTGCAACGGGCCATCGCTGATGTGGGCGGTGCCGAAGTCCCGGCCGGATTCACGCAGCGCGGTACGGGCCTGCTCGCCGTAGCACTGATCCAGCGCCGCATCGAACTTGGCGCGGGCCTTCTTCAGCCAGTCGATGGCGGCATCGAGGTTTTGGTCGATCTCGTGTTTCTGCGCGGGCGGCAATGCGGCTAGCTGGCTGACGGACATCTCTGCGATGTCAGCGGGGAAGATGGTGAGGTCGTTCATGGCATCGCTCCTCAGCCCACCGCGCGCTCGGACGTCGAGTCGTGCAGCGCCTCGCGCTCGAACTGGATGACCGCGTCCACGGGGTAGCCGACGCGCTTGGACAGCTTCAGGTAGCGCGGGCCGCGACCTTCGCTGCGCCAGCGCTGCAAAGTCTTGGGGCTGACGCCCCACCGCTGGGCCAGTTCGTTTTCGTTGAGCACCCGGCGATCACCGGGTGACATGGTGTTGATCGCCTGCTGGGGCGACCGGGGAATGCTGCTGGTTGGTGTCTGCATGGAATGCTCCTGTGACGTTGTTGGGGAACAGGTGTCATTCCAAACTTCGGGTGGCGAACCTTTAAGGGACGCAATGGCGAACCACGCGGAAACTTCGGGTTCGCCAATCCGCCAGCTCCCGCCCAAAAGCAGACGGCGAGCACATGGCTCGCCGTCGTCATTGGGGAAGTAGGGGATGAAAGGATCAGGCGCCGGGGAAGCCGAGCAGCCGACGCTGCTCGCCCCAGTCGCGCGGCAGCAGGTCTTCGCGGCCACGCAACGTGTGCAGGTTCAGCTGCCGGGGCTGGCGACCTTCGAAAATTGCCTCGACGATGTCCGGGGCCAGCATGGTCATGCGCAGCACCTCGGCCGCCCAGCCCGGCTCCAGTTTCAGCGCACGTGCCAGATCCGAGGTTGTCGGATGGGTGCCGTCGTCGATCAGCCGCTTCCAGTAGAACGCCTTGCCGAGCGTCTTGATCATCGGCACGTCGAAGCCGCCCGTCGCAGCGGCGGCGTCGGGCGTGGGCGGAATCAGCAACTTGCGGTTCTGGCGGCGCTTGATGGTCAGCGGCACCAGCGTGACGCGCTGCCCATCGCTGACATAGCTGCGGGCATCGACTCCGACCTCAATGTGGACTGTGCGTTTGCGCGGGTTCACCGAGGTGGTCATGCCAGTGCCTCCTCAGGGTTCTCACGGGCTTCCTCGACCAGCGGATGCGCGCTGATGTCGGCACGGAATCCGATCCAACCGTCCTCGCGCCAGACGATATCCAGTCCATGCCCGTGCAACTGCACCCGCTCGATCAGCAGTCGTGTGATGCGTTGCTGTTCGGTGGGGAATAACTGCGCCCACACGTCGCCGATGCGCTGCATCGCCACCACCACCTGCGCTTCGTCGAGCGTGCTACCTGCGGGGTGCTGCTGGCAGGCTCGCCAGACCGCGATCAGCATCTGGGGAGCCGAGAGTGCCGCGTGGATTTGCGCCAGCACCGCGTTCTCGATTTCGGCGGCGGGCAGATGTCCCACGTCCGGTGTACCGGACGACAGGCTCGCGCCCGCGTTTCGCCGCTTGTGCAGGTACGGGACGTAGTAGCGGTACTGCCGTCCGTTCTTCTTCTTGACGAAGGAGTGCAGCATGCGTTGCCCGTCAGGCGCGAACAGCAGACCCGCCAGCAGTGCCGGATGCTTGGCTGCGTGCTCGCGCGGCGCTTGCTTGCGTCGTTCGATGAAGGCATATACAGCGTCCCATAGGGCCGGGGGGACGATGGCCTCGTGCTGACCCGGATACCACTGCTCGTTGTGAGAAATTTCGCCGAGGTAGATACGGTTGCGCAGCATCGTGAAGAGGTACTGCTGGTCGATGGTGCGGCCCGAGCGTTCGCGCCCGGTCTGCGTCACCCACGTCTTGGTGGTGTGGCCTTCGATGACCAGTTCGCGCACGAGCCGCGCCGCCGAGCCATGCTCGCCGTAGCGCCTGAATATGTCGCGCACCAATGCCGCCTCGCGTTCGTTGACGACGAGCTTGCGCTCGACCACGTCATAGCCCAGGGGCGGCACGCCGCCCATCCACATGCCCTTGGCCTTGCTGGCGGCGATCTTGTCGCGGATGCGCTCGCCGGTGACTTCGCGCTCGAACTGTGCGAAGGACAGCAGGATGTTGAGCGTCAGCCGTCCCATTGAGGTCGTGGTGTTGAACTGCTGTGTGACCGAGACGAAGGACACGCCGTTGCGGTCGAACACCTCCACCAGCTTGGCGAAATCTGGCAGGCTGCGTGTGAGGCGGTCGATCTTGTAGACGACCACGGTGTCGATCTTCCCGGCTTCGATGTCGACCATCAGGCGGCGCAAGGCGGGACGATCCACGTTGCCGCCAGAGTAGCCGCCATCGTCGTAGCCGTCGCCGACGGCGATCCAGCCTTCGTGCCGTTGGCTGGCGATGAAGGCGAGGCCTGCGTCGCGCTGGGCTTCGAGACTGTTGTATTCCTGATCCAGCCCTTCGTCGGTGGATTTGCGGGTGTAGACGGCGCAGCGCTTCTTCGGCGTGATGCTCTGGCTGCCCGGGGGCAGCGGATTGGCGCGCGGCGACCTCATGCCATCACCTTCTTCGATGCCGGCGACTTGAGGCCGAAGAACACGGGACCCGACCAGTGGCTGCCCGTGATGTGGCCCGCAATCGCGGACAGGCTCTTGAAGCGTTGCCCTTGGTATTCGAAATCGTTCGAGCCGCGCACCAGCACGCGATGCTCGACGTCGTCGTAGATGCGCGTGAGGATGGTGCCGGGCAGCAGGCGCTGGCTGTCGCTGCGCAGTTGCTTGGGCAGGATTCCGGTTTCGCCGACTTCCTCGAGCTTCTTGCGCAGCGAAGGTCTCAGGCCACCGAAGGCACGTTCCTGAATCCGGTAGGCCAGTCGGCTCTCCAGCCAAGTGCGATGGTGATGGCCGGGGCGCTCATCAAAGTGGTCATCCCAGAGGGCCCAGAGGTCGTCCATCGAAAGATGGGGAAGCGCCGCGACACGTGCGGCGACCGAGGTGGTGGATGGTTGTGCGTGTGCCGTCATGGGCGAACTCCGTTGTTGTGATCGGGGTTCGCATTCACGCGCTGTTGGCCGGGGAAGCCAAGGCGAACGCACTCGCTGGTTTCGATGGTGTCGCGCGACGGACGCGCGCGCAGGCGCAGGAGTGCAGCGGCCAGCAGGTCGGCGATTTCCTGCTGCGCGTGCCGGGGGCAGTCAGACGGCGGGGAAATGGAGATGGGTTCGATTTTTGTCATGGCAGGCGTTTCGATGGAAAACGCTGCTCATGCTAAAAACCGAGGGCACTTCGCGTAACGTGATTTAGCGGGAGTGCGCGGGGTTGGTGTTATGCCTGTTTGGCCCGATACCAAGCCGCGCGCTGGCCGCCCACATCACGATATCGAAGCTCGAACAGGCGCGATTCGTGTACGACCTGCCGCCAACTGCTGCAACCGTACTTGACGGGCAGGTGTTCGGGGTGCCGCTCTGCGATCCAGCGTCCTGCCGATGCAACCGGTGCCCAGCCATCGACGGCCAGTTCAGCGGCGGCATCCCGCAGCGCGCGCACGATCCCTGCGGCAGGCCAATCCACCGAACCGTCCAGCGCGATGCCGTGGATCACCAGATCGTGGAACGCATCGGACTGGGCGAATTCCGCCGCCAGCCGTCGGACCTGATCCATGTGCTCGGCCCAGCCCCGCAGTTGTTCGAAGTGCTGATCGATGCGACTGTAGGCGGCCTTCAGGGTGTCGTGTGCGCCACGGCATCCGTCCAGGCTCCAAAGGTCATGCTGGTCGATGAAATGATGCACCAGGTTGTTCCGCACCAGCACCAGTTCCTTCAGGTCATTTTGCGTCCTGTCGTAGTCCTCGACCGACATGCGCAGGCTCATCTTTACCTTGAACGAGATGATGTCGTCGCGTGCATCGGGCGCGGAAGCATCCTCCCTCTCGTCGGTAGTGACATACGAACCGAGAAGTGTGCCGACCAAGGTGCCCAGCGTTTTGCTGGCGGCATCCGCGATGCGCTGCTCCTGATTCGACTCCAACGGTGATCCAGAGGCCGAGATTTCGTGGTGGGCCACGATGGCTTTCATCAACTTCTCGTACTGCTGCAGGCGCAAGACGCAGCGACCCAGTAATCGCTGAACCTCACGCTGAAGCGTCTGTAGTGTGTCGTCGACAGGCAGTGTCGTCATGTATGTATCGGCCGCGATCACGGATCAGACATCGATGGGTGACGTCTTCCAAACATCCTGCGCCAAGGTGATCAGTAGCCCGTGGCGAGCCTCGATGGCCTTTGCGTCCCAAGCAGGGAACGCCTTCAACTTCTCGTTGATCCGGGAAATAGATGTGTTCTGTCCGACACTGGTCAATTCAACGAGGCTGCGGGTCAGGTAGTTGCCGCTCTTGCGGTACTCGGCCTGTTTCGCCGTGTAGAAGTCATTGCCCGCGACGATGTTGATGGGCTTCTCCAGCAAGGTCAGGTTTCCCAGCCGATTCTTGTAGTCGTCGTAGCCCATCCCCGGGTTCTCGGTGGCCCACTTGCCGCGCAGACCGTCCTCCGGCTTGTTGGGCAGGATGTGCTCGATTTCCAGATTGGTGAACGGTTCCAGACTGCCCGGCGTTTTCAAGCCGCTGAACGCCATCTCGACGTGCTGTGTCAGCCGCGCCAGCAAGTAGCGTGTCCGGTACTGCTGCATCGAATGCAGCGTGAAGCGCCGGAGCGCATCCACCAGCTCCTGCGACTTACCTGCCATGTTCGTGTCGAAGCGCTCGGCGATAAAGGCGTTGAGCTGCACCTTCTGCTTCACAGGATCGGTCGCGCCAGCGATCGCGCGCAGTTCATCGGCCCACTGGGAGAAACTGCGCTCCAGATCTTTGGTCGGCGTCTTGGTGAAGATGTAGTAGAAGAGGAAGCTCTCCAACTGCGCCACGAAATGGTCGAACAGCGTCTTCGGGAGACTGGCCGCCGCCAGAAGCAGGACGTAGTGCAAGCTGAATGCACCGCCTGCCAGTCGCTTGAGACTGTCCATCACAAGGCTGGGCTTGCCGTCGTTGCCCAGCCCGTTCGAGAACGCGAGATAGTGCTCGACGTTGCGGATGACCTTGCGGACGAACTCGAAGGGCTTGTTGGCGTAGTCGCACAGCGCCGCGTTGTCCTTGTCCACGAACCAGTCGTAGATTTCGTCCTCGCGCACCACGGCGTCGCCACGGTCGTTCTTGATGACGTAGTTCGCCATCAGGAAGTAGCGCAAGAAGCGCAGCGGTTTTTCCTTCTCCTTCTCCAGCGGCTTGGTGATCTTCTTCCATTCGTCCTTGAGCTGGGTGAATTGCACCTGCTGCACCTGCGTGAACAGCAGGTTCTTCAGCAAGTCCATCGGGTTGAGGCCGACGCCGCGCTCGTTGATGGTCTCGAAGATTTTCAGGGCGCTGCTCACGTCCGTGGAAATCTGGATGAACACCACGTTGTTGGCCAGATAGCCCCAGTACTTTTTCAGCTTGGCCGCGCTGTCGTAGTTGTCCTTCAGGTACCGGTACAACGTGCTGTAGGCGTTGACCAAGTTTTCCAGTGATCCGAAGCTGGCGATGCCCGACGATTGAATGCCCGCCCGCACGGCGAGCGGATCCGTGCTGGCGCTGGGGAGCGTGAAGCGCGGCGACGATTGAATGCCCGCCCGCACGGCGAGCGGATCGGCGTCGAGTTCCACCAGCTTGGTCATGACATCGCCCGCGTTCTCATAGCGCGGCTCCAGCTTCAGACTGGTTCGCGTCTCGCCGTCGCTGTCCGTGTAGCTGGTCGAGATCAAGCCGCTGACGGTTTGCCGCTGTGGCTCGCCCTGAAACAGATGCTTCAGCGCGCACAGCAACAGGAAGAACGTGGTCAGGCGCTGCTGGCCGTCGATAACCTCGTAGTGGTTCTTCTGGTCGGTCGGCGACACCAGCACGGTACCGATGAAGTATTCCCGCGTCGTGCCCGCATCGATTTGTTCACCAATATCCTCCAGCAGCTGGTGCACTTCCTTGTCCGTCCAGACGTACTCCCGCTGGTAGTCCGGGACGATGTAGAAGCACTCCCTGAATGCCTCCTCGATGCTGTATTTGTGGTTTTCGATGCGGGCCATGTTGTTCTTCCCTCTTCGTTCTTCAAATCAATCGTTGATCCGGCAACTGACCGTTCGACACGAATTGGTCGTAACTGTCGAAGCTGTCCCCGTCTTGCCAGGACCGATCCCATGCACGCGGCTCGGCGCTTTCGAGCAGGAGCAGCGTGAGGATGCGATCACGCGCGCCGTAGCTGTGCTTGAACTCGCGCAACTTCATGTGCGGTGCCTCCTCTGGACACCAGATCGCGGCTGACATTTCCGCGCCATCCCACTCCTGCTCGATGCTGGCGTCGGCGGCCAGCGTGCCCGGCAGAGGTTCCTGCGGATCACCGTTGCGTCGAATGCGTGCTCGCGTCTTGACGGCGCTGCTGCTGCGCCATTCGTACTTCGCGTAGCCGTTGTCCCAATAGACGAGGATCGCGCGCTGCGGGGTGAATTTGATGAAGCGGATGCACAGCGCCTCGAACGAAACCTGGAATCGTTTGGCCATGGCGCTGAGGACGTGCAGGTCGATGCGCTGGTTCGAGATCCACTCGCGCAGCAGATCACCGGGCATCAGCAGGTTGCTGGCGAAGTCGTCGGCCTCGCGCTCGATGACGCGGATGGTGTCGATGCCGGAATAGACGCTTTCCTTGTCGCAGTTGAAGCTTTGCCGCTGACCGCGATGGAGAATGAAGTGACCCAGCTCGTGGGCGATGGTGAAGCGTCGGCGCTCAGGGCTGGCCTTGCCGTTGTAGAAGATGCCCCACTCGGCGGTGTCGTTCGGGTTGCGCACCAACATGCCTTCGCAGCTGTCGATGTCGAGCACCATCGGGGTCCTGATCTCCCGAACGCCTGCGCCGTAGGGCGTGGACGGCAGCATCTGCCGGACGATATCCAGATCGACGGCATCGGGCACGCCTTCGCGGTGCCACGCCCGCAACCACTTCTGGAGGGTGTTGGCGGCAATGGAACCAGTGAGGGCCTGCGCTGCGCTCAATCCTCAGCCCCCGCTTTCGCCCTTGTCGGGGAACATGATCTTGAGCGCCTGCCGGTAGCGATCCTTTTCCTCGTCCGTCATCCCCGCGTACTCGCGGAAAAAGGCCACGTCCTCGGGGCTGGCTTGGGGAACCTCTTTGATCGGCTCGCCCATCACGTCTGCCATCGTCACGCCCAGCACCTTAGCGATGGCCTGAATCCGTTCTGCGGACGGGCGCTGCCCGTCCTTCATTTCCAGTTCCCAGATGTAGGCCTTGGTGCAGCCGACCGCGTCGGCGACCTGCTGCAGGGTCAACTTCTTCGCCTCACGCAAGCGTCGCAGGCGTACTCCAAACGCCGAAGCCATGGCGATGCTCCTGTAGTTGGAAAACAGTCAGTGAATCAAATCAAGACTGCGAGTATAGCCGTGAGATACAAAAAATGTCTAGATGTGCCCTGTTGATTGACAAGCGGAATTCCGAGGTTCAGAATCGCGCCTGTATCTCACAGCTTTACTTGAGTGAGGTAGTCGCCCCTGATTTATTCATAAGCCATTGATTTGATTGAATATTTCGCTCTTT
>CALCWL010000078.1 GCA_937906285.1 uncultured Rhodanobacter sp.
TCCACCTGGTAATGCGCGGTGGTGGCGCCCAGCAGGATCTGCACCAGGAACAGGCCGATCACCGTCCAGAAATACTTGGCGGTGGCCTTCATCGACGGCGTGGGTTTCAACTCGGTGAGCGGATCGCGCGCGGGGATCGGCGGCAGCGGCTCATGGCTCACCTGGCGCGCGTGGTGCCAGCCGAGCAGGCCGATGCCGAGGATCAGGAACAGCACGCTGAACACCGACCACATGAAGTTGGCCGCGGTCGGCGTGTTGCCGGCCAGGGTGTCGTGCGGCCAGTTCTGCGTGTAGCTGATGGCGCTGCCCGGGCGCTCCGCCGCGGTGGCCCAGCTGGCCCACCAGAAGAACGCGGTGACCGCGCGGCGCTGGTCCAGCTCGGCGATGGTGTTGTCGCGCATCGCGTAGGTTTCGCGCAGCTTGGCGGTGGCCGGGTCGTTGCTGAACAGGCTCATGTAATGCGCGCCCACCACCAGCATCGCCTGCGCACGCAGCGGCGAGACGCGGATGGTGCCCTTGGCCGGGTCCCAGGTGTTGGTGCGCAGCTCGCGCTGCACCCGCGAGCGCAGCGCGGCCTGTTGCGGCGCGTCGAGATCGGCATAGGAGGCGGCGCCCTGATCGCGCGCCAGCAGCTCGAGCATGGCCACGCCTTCGCGGTGCAGCCAGTCGGCGCTCCAGTCCGGCGCGAGCAGCGCGCCGTGGCCCCAGATCGAGCCCAGCTGCTGGCCGCCGATGCGCTGCCACACCTGCTTGCCCAGCTCGATGTCGTCGCCGGTGAACAGCGTCTCGTCGCCGCTGGTGACCACCGCCTGCGGCAAGGGCGGCGCGTACTGGTGCACCTGGTCACCCACCCACAACAGCACGCCAAACGAGGCGATCAGCAAGGCTGCCAACCCCAGCCAGAGTTTTCGAGTACTGCTCATTGCGCGACTCCCTGAAAGATGCGCGCATGCTCATCGACGGCCGTCGGATCGCTCTTGATGCAGGTCAAGCGGCCCGGCGCTCGCCGTGCGCGAATTGTCGCGGCCGCTGCCCGGGCGCGTGGCATCATCGGCACGACGCACGACGCGGAGGAATGGCAGACAGCCATGAACGACCGACCCGGATCGAAGGACGCCCGTTTTCCGCTGCTGCTGCTGGCCGTCTTCCTGGTCGTGGCGGTGGCACTCGGCATCGCGCCGCACTATCGCCAGGACTGGCTGCTGGAAAACGTGCTGGTGATGCTGGCGTTGCCCGCGCTGGTGTTCGGCTTTCGCCGGTTGCGCTTTTCCGACGCCAGCTACGCGGCGCTGTTCGTGTTCCTCGTGCTGCACGAGATCGGCGCCCACTACACCTATGCCGAGGTGCCGTGGGATCGCTGGTTCGCCGCGCTGTCCGGCATCTCGCTGCACGACGCGCTGGGCTTGTCGCGCAATCATTTCGACCGCGCCATCCATTTCGCCTACGGCCTGCTGCTGACGCCGGCGGTGGTGGAACTGGTGGCTGCGCGCACCGTGTCGCCCGGTGTCTGGCGCTGGCTGGTGCCGGTCAGCCTGGTCAGCGCCAGTTCGGCCTTGTTCGAACTGTTCGAGTGGGCCGCCGCGGTGTGCTTCGGCGGCGACCTGGGCGAGGCCTACCTCGGCACCCAGGGCGACCCGTGGGACGCGCAGAAGGACATGTTCCTCGCCCTGCTGGGCAGTGTCGTGGCCGTGACCGTGCTTGCCGTCGTGAGCGGGCATCGCCGCCGGCGGGCCGCCGCCGGGTAGGGCCTGCGCCACGGCGGCGACACGCCGGCTAGTGCTGCATCAGCACCGGAATCGTGGCTTCCTCCAGCACGCGCCGGGTGGCGCCGCCGAACACGCGTTCGCGCATGCGCGAGTGGCCGTAGGCTCCCATCACCAGCAGGCCTGCGTCGATGTTGCCGACCTCCTGTAGCAGGATTTCCCCGGCCATGGCGGAGGAGGCGCGGACGTAGCTGGGCCGGGGCGTGATGCCGTGACGCAGCAGGTAGACGAACGGGTCGAAGCGTGGGTGGGTGTCGTCGCCGTCGCCCAGATCGCCGTCGACCAGGGTCACCTGCTTCGCCGCCTTGAGGAACGGCAGCGCGGCATGGATGGCGCGGATCGCCTCGATGCTGCCGTTGCAACCGATCACGACGCGCTCGAAGCGGATCTCCCGCTGCCACAGCGGAGGCAGCACCAGGCACGGCACGCGGCAGGACAGGATCGCTTCGCCGACGATGTCGAGCAGGCCGGATGGGTGCACCATGTCGCGCTCGATCACCGCCAGGTCGTGCCTTGCGCCGAGCCGGCGCAAGGCCGATGCGATGCTGGTCCGGGCGACGATCCAGTCGGCGTTGCGCAGGCCGGACAGGCGTGCGAAGGCGCTGAAGGCGGCGTGCTCGTCGCCGGACTCGATGCGCGGTTCCAGCAGCAGGCCGAGCACGGTGGGCTCGCTGTCGGCTTTGCCGCCGGCGAGTGTGCGCAGCGCGGGGTCGATGAAGCATCCGGTCAGGTTGGCTTCCCAGCGCGAGGCAATGGCGATGGCGGCGACGGCAGCCGGGCTCCATGGGTCGGTTGCGGTCACCAGCGCGAGGATGTCTCCCGGGCGTGTCGTGCGCGGTGTCTGTTCGATGCTTGTCATGGCAGTGCGGCCGGGTTCGGCGTTCAAAGGGCCAGGGTATGGATCACCTGCGTGGCGTCGTCCGGGTCGAGCCGGCGCTGGAAGCCGAGGTAGTCGGCCAGTTCGCGCATCGGTTCGTTCTCGGCGGCATCGATCGAGAACATGGTACGAAAGCCGTTCTTGCGCGCGATGTCGATCAGGTGCCGCATCAACAACACGGCGAGGCCGCGCTGGCGCCAGTCGTCGGCCACCGTCACCGCGCATTCGCACTGCTTCTCGTCGCCGCTGGCGCCGTAGCGGCTGACGCCGACCAGGCGCAGCTCGCCGTTGTCGTGGGCAAGCGCGACGAAGGCCATGCGGCTGCGCTGGTCGATGTCCATCAGCTGGTCGAGCAGGGCCGGGCTGGCTTCCTTCAACCTGCCCAGAAAGCGGAAGCGGCAAGCCTGCTCGGACAAGCGCTTGATGAAAGCCGTTTCGCGGGGGCGATCCTCCGGACGCAGCGGGCGGACCAGTACCGGGCTGCCGTCGTTCAGGGTCTCGATCCAGTGGGTGCCCTCGATGGCGCCGAACGGCGTGGCGGAAGCGGTGTGGTGGTGGGAATGGATTTCGGACATGGGTGGCTCCCTGGTGTGGTGAACCGTGCTCGTTCGTGCCGGATGGACGGCCCTTCGACGCGGGCTTGTCGAAGCCGTTCTACGCCCGCTCGTGCCGGCTCGAGTTGACCACGGTCAACTCGGACGAGCGCGCGGACATGTGGCAATCGGCCGCTGTCCCGGCACCTTCCGCGCGCATTTGACGGGGGTCAAATCACGCTGGCGCCGTTCGTCGCAGGCTGCGGGTATGGGCCGGATCGAGGCCGTCGAGACACCACCTGCGGAGATCGTCGTGAACTGGAAAAACACCACTGACCGCTACGGCTCGCTGTCGATCGGCATGCATTGGCTGATGCTGCTGTTGCTGGTCGCCGTGTATGCCTGCATCGAGTTGCGCGAGTTCTATCCGCGCGGCAGCGACCTGCGGGAAGGGCTGAAGACCTGGCACTTCATGCTGGGCCTGGGCGTGTTCGCGCTGGTCTTCGTGCGATTGGCGATCCGCCTCGTGTCGGGGGCGATTCCGCCGATCCGGCCCCTGCCGCCGGTATGGCAGACACGGCTGGCGGCACTGATGCACCTGGCGCTGTATGTCTTCCTGTTGGCGATGCCGCTGCTCGGTTGGCTCACGCTCAGCGCCTCGGGCAAGCCGATTCCGTTCTTCGGCCTGCAGCTGCCGGCGCTGCTGGGCGCGGACAAGGCGCTGGCCGATTCGCTGAAGGAGATCCACGAAACCATCGGCACGATCGGCTACTACCTGGTCGGCCTGCACGCGGCGGCCGCGCTGGTGCACCACTACGTGAATCGCGACAACACCTTGCGGCGCATGCTGCCGGGGCGGAGCGGACAGGCCTCGTGAGGCCAAGCGCCGACGCCGTCGGCGCCAGCGGCGGACGCGGCACGCGGCGAACGCGCGGGCGTCGGCGGCCCGCGAGGCACGCCTGCGTCGCGACAGCTTCAAGGAGGCCACATGCGTAATCTCAAGCGTGCGTTCTGGGGGGCGCTCGCTTTCCTGGTCCTGCCTTGGCTCGTCGTCGAGCCCACCATGTTCCGTCCGGGCAGCTTCTTCGGCCTGCGCGACGTGATGGTGCAACTGACGGGTTTCGTGGCGATCGGGTGCATGAGCCTGGCGCTGGTACTGGCGCTGCGGCCGCGATGGCCCGAGCAATGGCTGGGCGGCCTCGACAAGATGTACCGCATGCACAAGTGGCTCGGCATCGCCGCGCTGGTCGTTGCCGTCACCCATTGGCTGTGGGCGCAGGCGCCGAAATGGGCGGTGGGTTGGGGCTGGCTGGAACGTCCGGCGCGTGGCATGCGGAGCAGGCCCGATAGCCCGGTGGCGTCCCTGCTGTCGAGCCAGCGCGGCGCCGCGGAGAGTGTGGGCGAATGGGTTTTCTATGCCGTCGTCGTGCTGATCGTGCTGGCCCTGATCCGGCGCTTTCCGTACCACTGGTTCTACAAGACGCATCGCCTGCTTGCCGTCGGCTGGCTTGCCCTGGTCTTCCATGCGGTCGTGCTGTTGAAGTTCGGCTACTGGGCGACGCCGGTCGGCTGGCTGACTGCGGTGTTGCTCGCCTGCGGCAGCTGGGCGGCCATCGTGGTGCTGTTGCGTCGGGTGGGCACGCGCTCGCAGGTGGAGGGGAGGATCACCTTGCTGCACCATTTCGACGGGGTGGATGCGCTCGAAATCGAAACCGAGGTGCAGGGGTGGCCGGGCCACAAGCCGGGCCAGTTCGCCTTCGTCACCGCGGACCCCGCCGATGGCGCACATCCCTACACCATCGCCTCCGGCTGGCGGAAGGAAGTCCCCAGGATCACCTTCGTGGTCAAGGATCTGGGCGACCATACGCACCGCCTGCACGAGGGGCTGCGCGTGGAGCAGGCCGTGAAGGTCGAAGGCCCTTATGGGTGTTTCACGTTCGACGACGGTCGTCCACGCCAAATCTGGGTCGGCGGCGGCATCGGCATCACCCCTTTCATCGGGCGCATGAAGCACATGGCCTGGCAAAAGGAGGATCGGGATTGGCCCGAAGGCCAGAAGATCGATCTCTTCCACAGCACCGCGGATGTCGATGAGGAAGCACTCGACCGGCTGGCGGGTGATTCCCGCTCCGCCAACGTGCGGCTGCACGTGCTGATCGACGCCCGCGACGGCTACCTGACGGGCGAGCGCATACGGGCTGCCGTGCCCGAATGGCGCGAGGCAAGCATCTGGTTCTGCGGGCCGACAGGCTTCGGCGAGGCATTGAAGCGCGATCTGGCCGGGCAGGGATTTCCGGTGGAGCGGCATTTCCACGAGGAGTTCTTCGCGATGCGCTAGGGCGCCACCGCTGTCGATGGCGCTGGCCAACATGCGTTGGAATGTGATGAGCGTGGACCAAAGGAAAGGACCGCCGGGGTTTCCCCCGACGGCCTTCCCCATCACTCCTTGCCACCGTTTCCGGTGTCGGCCGGCGCTCAGCTCTGCGCCGGCAGCACCCGCAGCAGCGGCGACATGGCCGGTGCACTGGCCCGCGCTTCCAGCGAGGCGATGAAGCGCCACACGAACAGCAAGGTGACCAGCAGCAGGCCCGGATAGCCCACGCCGGCCAGCACGTAGGGCAGGGTCGGGTCGCCCGCCACGCGCACGTGCGGCAGGTTGAAGCTGAGCAGGCCGAGCGTGATGACGGTGCCGAACAGCCACATCAGCAGCAGCCAGATGCCCGCCTCGAAACCGGTCAGCGGCCGGCGCCAGCCGATGGCCGGGCGGGCGTCGACGTCGGCATTCTGCGGACGCACGCGCCGGCCCAGAGTGAGCAGGTCGTACGCCAGCACGCCGGCGCCGGTGGTGAGCACCAGGCCGAACAGCGGCAGCATGACCTTGTACGCGCCCATCGCGCGATTGACGTCGCCGCCGAACCAGTCCAGCCCCAGGATGCGATAGACGAAAACCTGCACCGTGCCGCCGATGGCGAACGCGAACGCCATGCCCAGCACGCCGGCGAACACCAGCCAGAAGCCCAGTTTGCCCAGCCGCTGGTCGTAGTTCTGCACCTTGCGCAGGATCGGCGTGACGTAGTACGCCGCGGCGATGCCGAGCATGCCGAAGGTGCCGAACAGCGCCAGGTGCGCGTGGCCGGCGGTGACCCAGGTGCCGTGCGACCACACGTTGGTCAGCGCGAAGGTCATCACGAAGCCGAGGATGCCGGCGCCGACCAGCTCCAGCACGGTCGAACCGAGCAGGAAGTAGAACGCCGGCGCGTTTTCCAGCGGCCGCCTGTTGGTGTGCGCGTCCAGGTAGATGTGCCAGAAACAGAACACCAGCGGCAGCGGCTCCAGCGCGCTGAACAGCGAGCCCCAGAACTGCCAGAACTCCGGCGTGCCGATCCAGAAGTAGTGGTGCGCGTTGCCGATCAGCCCGGACAGCCACACCAGCGCGATGCCCCAGAACACGGCGAAGCCCACCGACTTCACGTCGGCCTTGAACATCAGCACCAGGAAGTAGCCGATCAGGCTGATGTGGATCACTTCCCACACGCCTTCCACCCAGTAATGCACCACGAACCAGCGGAAGTACTCCTGCAGGTCCAGCCGCGCCACGTAGAACAGGCCGAACACCCACACCACCGCCAGCGCGCCGACGCCCAGGCCCAGGCCCCAGTGCACCTCGTTCCATTC
>CALCWL010000079.1 GCA_937906285.1 uncultured Rhodanobacter sp.
GCCGGCAGATGCGGCGCGATCGCGTTCATCACCTTGCCGCCGGCCTCGCGCGTGGCCAGGCCCTTGGGGTCGGCGTCGAAGCTCGGGATGTCGGCATCCCAGCCTTCCGGCAATTCGCCGCGCAGGCGCCCGCGCAGCTCGGCGGCCAGCGCGGGAAAGGCTTTCGCATAGCCGTCCAGACGGCTGTTCCACTCGGACTGGGCCTGCGCGCCGCGCTGCCCGGCTTCGTGGAAATGCTTGAGCGCCGGCTCCGGCACCAGAAAGTCGGGTTTGGTCGGCCAGCCCAGATTCTCCTTGGTCGCCCTGACGTCGTCCTTGCCCAGCGGCGAGCCGTGCGCCTTGTAGCTGTCCTGCTTGGGCGAGCCGTAGCCGAGATGGGTGCGCACCAGGATCAGGGTCGGCCGCGCGGTTTCCGACACCGCATCGTTCAAGGCCTGGTCGATCGCGGCGATGTCGTTGCCGTCGTCCACCTTGATCGTCTGCCAGCCGTACGCCTCGAAGCGTTTGGCGCGATCCTCGGAAAAGGTGATGTCGGTGCCGGCGGCCAGGGTGACGTAGTTGTCGTCGTACAGGCACACCAGCTTGCCGAGCTTGAGATGCCCGGCCAGCGAGGCGGCCTCGGAGGCCACGCCTTCCATCAGGTCGCCGTCGCTGACGATGGCCCAGGTGCGGTGGTCGATCACGCGGTGGCCGTCGCGGTTGTAGGTGGCCGCCAGCTGCGCCTCGCCGATGGCCATGCCCACCGCATTGGCCAGGCCCTGGCCGAGCGGCCCGGTGGTGACTTCCACGCCCGGCGTGTGGCCGTATTCGGGATGCCCCGGCGCCTTGCTGCCCCACTGGCGGAACTGCCTGATGTCGTCCAGCGACAGGTCGTAGCCGGTGACGTGCAGCAGGCTGTAGAGCAGGGCCGAGCCGTGGCCGGCAGAGAGCACGAAGCGGTCGCGGTCCGGCCAGTGCGGATCGGCCGGATGGAACTTCAGGTGCTTGGTCCACAGCACGTAGGCCATCGGCGCGGCGTCCAGCGGCAGGCCGGGGTGGCCGCTGTCGGCCTTCTGCACCATGTCCACCGACAGGAAGCGAAGCGTGTTGATGCATTGCTGGTCGAGGTCGTGGGACATGATGTTTCTCCGATGGAATGGATGCGATATGCCGGTTCCGTCAACGAACTACGCGATGGCGGCGTCGACGATTTTCTGCGCCTCGTCGAGCAGTCCCTGCAGGTGTTCTTCGCTCTTGAAGCTTTCGGCGTAGATCTTGTAGATCGCCTCGGTGCCTGACGGGCGCGCGGCGAACCAGCCGCTGGCGGCGATGGCCTTGATGCCGCCGATCGCCGCGCCATTGCCGGGCGCCTTGTCCAGCACCTGCTCGATCTTTTCGCCGGCCAGCCGGTCGGTATGCAGCTGGTCGGGCGAGAGTCTGGCCAGCTTCGCCTTCTGCGCCGGCGTGGCGGCGGCCTCGACGCGGTTGCTGAAGGGGCGGCCGAGTTCGTCGGTGAGCTGGCGGTACAGCTCGCCGGGGTCGCGGCCTTCGCGCGCGGTGATCTCGGCGGCGAGCAGCGACGGCACCAGGCCGTCCTTGTCGGTGGCCCAGGCCGTGCCGTCGCGACGCAGCAGCGAGGCGCCGGCACTTTCCTCGCAGCCGAAGCCGAGCGAGCCGTCGAACAACCCCGGCGCGAACCACTTGAAGCCGACCGGCACCTCATAGAGCTTGCGCCCCAGCCGCTTCGCCACGCGGTCGATCAGCGCGGTGCTGACCACGGTCTTGCCCACCGCCGCGTCCGCGCTCCACTGCGGGCGATGACGGAACAGGTAATCGACCAGCACCGACAGGTAGTGGTTCGGTTCCATCAACCCGCCGGAGCGGGTGACCACGCCGTGGCGGTCGTGGTCGGTGTCGCAGGCAAAGGCCACGTCGTACCGGTCCTTCAGGCCGATCAGCCGCTGCATCGCGTACTTCGAGGAGGGATCCATGCGGATCTTGCCGTCCCAGTCCACGCTCATGAAGGCGAACTGCGGATCGACCTTGTCGCTGACCACGGTGAGGTCGAGCTGGTAGCGCTCGGCGATCGGCGCCCAGTAGTGCACGCCGGCGCCGCCCAGCGGATCCACGCCCATGTGCACACCGGCGCTGCGGATGACGTCGAAGTCGACGATGTTGGCGAGGTCGGTCACGTAGCGGTCGAGGTAGTCGTGCTCGCGCGTGCCGGCCGCCTTGCGCGCCTGCGCGAACGGCATGCGCCTGACTTCCTTCAGGCCGCCCTCGATCAGCGCGTTGGCGCGGTTCTCCACCCACTTGGTGATGTCGGTGTCGGCCGGGCCGCCGTTGGTCGGGTTGTACTTGAAGCCGCCGTTGTCCGGCGGGTTGTGCGACGGGGTGATGACGATGCCGTCGGCCAGGCCGCTCGTGCGCCCGCGGTTGTGCATCAGGATCGCGTGCGAGATCGCCGGCGTGGGCGTGTATTCGTCGCCGCTGGAAATCATCGTGGGCACGCCGTGCGCGGCCAGCACTTCCAGCGCGCTCTCGAACGCCGGCCGCGACAGCGCGTGGGTGTCGAAGCCGATGAACAGCGGCCCGTCGATGCCCTTGCCTGCGCGGTACTCGCAGATCGCCTGGGTGATCGCCAGGATATGCCACTCGTTGAAGCTGCCCTGCAGCGAGCTGCCGCGGTGGCCGGAGGTGCCGAATGCCACGCGCTGCGCGGGCACCGACGGATCGGGCCGGGTGTCGGCATAGGCGGCGAGCAGCTTCGGCACGTCGACCAGGATGGATGTCGGCGCCGGCTTGCCGGCGAGCGGGCTGATGTTCTGGCTCATGGGGTCTCGGGGTCGTGCGATGGGAATGCGAATGCCCGTAGGAGCGCACTTGTGCGCGATGCTCTCCGTCACGTCACGAAAGGCATCGCGCACAAGTGCGCTCCTGCGAAGATAAAGCGTCAGGTGTGGCCGTCGCGCAGTTGGCGGTAGCGGCGGATCAGGGTGTTGGTGGAGCTGTCGTGGGCGAGCTTCGGCTCGTCGGCGGCGGTCAGCTCGGCGATGGTGGTCTTGGCCAGCTGCTTGCCCAGTTCCACGCCCCACTGGTCGAACGAGTCGATGTTCCAGATCACGCCCTGCACGAACACGCTGTGCTCGTACAGCGCGATCAGGCTGCCCAGCACGCGCGGCGTCAGGCGCCGGGCGAGGATGGTGCTGCTGGGCCGGTTGCCGGGAAAGGTGCGATGCGGCGCCAGCGCCGCGTCGGTGCCGGCGGCGCGCACCTCCTCGATGGTCTTGCCGAAGGCCAGCGCCTCGCCCTGGGCGATCAGGTTCGCCATCAGCAGGTCGTGCTGCTCGCCCAGCGGGTTGAGCGGCTGCGCAAAGCCGATGAAGTCGCACGGCACCAGCCGCGTGCCCTGGTGGATCAGCTGGTAGAACGAGTGCTGCCCGTTGGTGCCCGGCTCGCCCCAGTAGATCGGCCCGGTGGCGTAGTCCACCGCGGTGCCGTCCAGCGTGACGCGCTTGCCGTTGCTCTCCATGGTGAGCTGCTGCAGGTAGGCCGGGAAGCGCTTGAGGTATTGCTCGTAGGGCAGCACGGCGACCGTGGCGGCGTCGAGAAAGTTGTTGTTCCAGATCGCCAGCAGGCCCATCAGCACCGGCAGGTTGCGCTCGTACGGCGCGTGGCGGAAATGCTCGTCCATGGCGTGGAAGCCATCCAGCATCCCGCGGAAGTGCTCCGGTCCGACCGCCAGCATGGTGGACAGGCCGATCGCCGAATCCATCGAGTAGCGCCCGCCGACCCAGTCCCAGAAGCCGAACATCTGCGCGGTGTCGATGCCGAACTTCGCCACCTCGGCGGCGTTGGTGGACACCGCCACGAAGTGTTTCGCCACCGCCTGTTCGTTGCCCAGCGCGGCGACGCACCACGCCCGCGCCGCGTGCGCGTTGGTCAGCGTCTCCAGCGTGGTGAAGGTCTTGGAGCAGACGATGAACAGCGTCTCGGCGGCGTCCAGGTCGCGCGTGGCCTCGACGAAATCGGTGCCGTCGACATTGGAGACGAAGCGGAACGTCATGTCGCGCCGGCTGTAGTCGCGCAGCGCCTCGTACGCCATCACCGGGCCGAGGTCCGAGCCGCCGATGCCGATGCTGATCACGTTGCGGATCGGCTTGCCGCTGTGCCCGCGCCACTCGCCGCTGCGCACGCGGTCGGCGAAGGCGGCCATGCGGTCGAGCACCGCGTGCACCTCGGCGACCACGTCATGGCCGTCCACCTCGATGCGTTCGCCGCGGGGCGCGCGCAGCGCCACGTGCAGCACGGCGCGGTCCTCGGTGCGGTTGATCCGCTCGCCGCGGAACATCGCCGCGGTGCGCTCCGGCAGGTGGCAGGCCAGCGCCAGCTCGTGCAGCAGGCGCAGCGTGTCGGCGTCGACGCGCTGCTTGGAATAGTCCAGGTACAGCTCGACGTCCGCCAGCGCGAACGTCTCGCCGCGATGCGGATCGTCGGCGAACAACTGGCGCAGATGTTTGCGGCCGATGACGGCGGCGTGCTGCTGCAGCGCCCGCCAGGCGGGCAGCGTGGTCGGCAGGGGCTGGTTCATGACATCGCAGGTCCCTGGCCCTTGTCGCCCAGTGCCGCGGCCTTGTCGGCGATGCGCTGCAACAGCTGCTTCCAGGATTTGACGAAGGCCTCGGCGCCGTCGCGCTGCAGCTTCTCCGCCAGCGCGTCGACGTCCACCCCGGCCTGGCCGATCTTGCCCACCACCGCGTCGGCGTCGCCGCCGTCCAGCGGCATCACGCCGTCCAGCTGGCCGTGCTCGGCGAAGGCGTGCAGGGTCTTCTCCGGCATCGTGTTGATCGTGTTGGGCGCCGCCAGCGTGCTGATGTACAGCGTGTCGGAGGCGTTCGGGTCCTTGGTGCCGGTGCTGGCCCACAGCAGCCGCTGCGGCTGCGCGCCGGCGGCGGCCAGCTTCATCCAGCGCGGCGAGGCCAGCAGCTGGCGGTAGGCACGATAGGCCTGCCGCGCCACCGCGATGCCGAGCTGGTTGTGCATCGCCTGGGGCAGCTGCTCGTTGGCAGCGACGTCCCAGCGGCTGACGAACAACGAGGCCACCGAACGCACGCGCGGGTCCAGCCCCGCCTCGATGCGCCGCTCGATGCCGCGCAGGTAGGCCTCCGCCGAGGCTTCGTATTGCGCGCAGGAAAACAGCAGGGTCACGTTGATCGGAATGCCGAGGAAGATCGACTCCTCGATCGCGCCGACGCCCTCGGGCGTGCCGGGGATCTTGACGAACAGGTTGTCGCGCTTGCCGGCGGCGTGGATCTGTCGCGCCGCGGCGATCGAGCCTGCGGTGTCGGCCGCGAGCAGTGGCGAGACTTCCATCGAGACCCAGCCATCCACCCCGCCGGTGCGCTGGTACACCGGCGCGAACAGATCGGCGGCGCGGCGCAGATCCTCCAGCGCCAGTTCGGTGAACAGCTTCTCGCCGGAAAGCCCGGCCAGGGCCTTGGCGTGGATGCCGGCGTCGTAGGCGTCGCCGTCGCCGATCGCCTTGTCGAAGATGCTCGGGTTGGAGGTCAGCCCGGTGATCGAATCCTCGTTGATGTAGCGCGCCAGGGTGCCATCGTCGAGCAGGGTGCGGGTGATGTTGTCCAGCCAGAGGCTCTGGCCGAGATCGTGCAGTTGTCGGGTCGCTTTCATGCTTGCTCCAGAATCGCTTCGATGGGTCGCTCGCCCTGCCGCTGCCGCGTTCAATCGGCCGCGAGCGCGATGGTGGGCGCGCTGGGCAGGAAGTCTTCAAGCTTACGCCCGCGCAACTCGCCGATGCACGCGATGGTCTGGTCCGGCGGCGGCTCGATGCGCTCGTGTTCACGTTCGGCGGCGTAGTGGCCCTGGCGCACGAACACGGTGGTGATCCGCGCGCCGAGCTGCCGCTTCATGTCGGCCAGCAGCTGCGGCTTGTCCTCCACCATCACGTAATGGGCGGCCGGATAGCGCTGCTGCACGGCCACCAACATGCGTTGCTTGTGGATGTAGACCAGCACCTCGCCGCGCACCGCCGCCCAGATCCCGGCACGCTGGATCTTGCGCGGCTGGAACACCATGTCGCCGTCGGAGAGGATCGCCGTGGGCGCCAGCGTGCGCAGGTGCGCGATGGTCTCCAGCGCGTGCGGGTACAGCCGCTGCTCGAACGGATACTCCAGCAGGTACTTCGACATCTGCAGCAGCGCCGGCTCGTTGTCCAGGCCACTGCGGAAGCGCTGCAGCGCTTCGAGGTAATCGGCATAGCCGCATTCGTCGCGGCGCTGCCGGTAGAGCGACCAGTAGCGATCGCGCTGGTCGGCGCCGAAGGCGGCGGCCAGGGTGTCGCCGAGATCGGCGCCGAAGCGGTCGTTGTCGAGCAGGGTGTTGTCCACGTCGAGCAGGAACACCAGCGCCGCGGCCTCGCTCATGACGTGCGCTCCGCCAATACCGGGTTGTGCCAGCCGCCGTCGGCGACGATCAGCGCGTCGGCCTGCTTCGGGCCCCAGCTGCCGGGACGGTACGGGATCGCCGGGTGGTGGTGGGTCAGCACCGGATCGACCACCTGCCACGCCGCCTCCACCGCATCCTCGCGCGTGAACAGCGCGCCGTCGCCGGCCATCGCGTCGCCGAGCAGGCGCTCGTAGGGCAGCTCCTCGCCGGTCTGTTCGTCCATCAGGAACAGCTCGCGCTGGTCGCCGACGAACTCCTTGCCGACCCGCTTGACCCGCGCGGCCAGCGCCATCGCGGTAGTGGGCGAGATGCGCAGGCGCAGATAGTTGGCGTGGCCCGGGCCGGTGGCCGCGTCGTCGAACAGCTGCTGCGGCGGCGGCTTGAGCACCACCATGATCTCGGTCGCCGTCTCGGCCAGGCACTTGCCCGAGCGCAGGTACCAGGGCACGCCGCCCCAGCGCCAGGAGTCGATGAACAGCCGCAGCGCGCAGTACGTTTCCACATCCGAGCCCTTGGCCACGCCCGGTTCCTTGCGATAGCCGCGGTACTGGCCACGCACCAGGTCGTCGGGCTCGAGCGGGCGCATCGCCTGGAACACCTTGGCCTTCTCCGCGTGCACCGCCTCGAAGCCCTGGTAGGCGGGCGGCTCCATCGCCAGCAGCGCCACGATCTGCATCAGGTGGTTCTGGATCACGTCGCGCAGGCAGCCGGCGCCGTCGTAGAACGCGCCGCGACCCTTCACGCCGAACTGCTCGGCCAGGGTGATCTCCACGCTGGCGATGTGGTTGCGGTTCCAGATCGGTTCGAGGAAGGAGTTGGCGAAGCGGAAGTACAGCAGGTTCATGATCGCTTCCTTGCCCAGGAAGTGATCGATGCGGAAGATCGCGTCGTCGGGGAACACCGAGCGCAGCGTGCGGTTGAGCGCGCGCGCGGAAGCGAGATCGTGGCCGAACGGCTTCTCCACCACCACCCGCGCGTCGTCGGCGCAGCCGGCCTGCTGCAGCCCCTTGACCACCGTGCCAAACAGGCTGGGCGGGATCGCCAGGTAATGCAGTGGCCGCTTCGCCTTGCCCAGCGCCTGTTTCAGCCGGGCGAAGGTGGCCGGGTCGGCGTAGTCGCCGTCGACGTACTGCAGCCGTGCCGCAAGCTTGTCGAACACCGCCTTGTCGAACTTCTCGCCGTGCTCCTTGGCCGCCTGCCGCACGCTGTCGAGCGCGCGCTGGCGCAGCTGCTTCACCGTCCAGCCGGACAACGCCACGCCGATCACCGGCACCTCCAGGTCGCCGTCGCGCGTCATCGCCAGCAGCGCCGGGAAGACCTTCTTGTAGGCCAGGTCGCCGGTGGCGCCGAAGAAAACCAATGCATCCGAGCGGGGTGTCGCCATCGCGGGAGTGTCTCCGGTGAGAGTCGAAGTCGGCGGTCAGACGGCGGCGGTGGAGCGGGTGCCGGGCGGGAGCCGCATCGCGACGAGTGTGCCTGCGCACGAGTGAAACTGGTGCAAAAGGCGCGTCGCGATCAGCGCCAGGGCAGCGGCATCGCGCGCATGCACGGCGTTCAGGGCAAACGCTCGTCGTCGCGTCGTCCCAGCTGGCGTCGTCGCCTGGTCCACCAGCGCAGCAGGCCATACGACAGACGCACCTTTTCCTGCCCCACCGGCAGGTCGGCGCGGGCGAAGATCCACGACGACTTGCTGAAGGCGATCTGCTGCGCCGGGTACACGCTGCGATGACCGATGATGAGATACGCCGCCACGCAGGCACCGGCCACGTACAGGGTCGAATCCGCGCCGAACAGTTCCACGCCCATCAGGATCGCCGCGATCGGCGCATTGGAGGCCGAGGCCACCACCG
This sequence comes from uncultured Rhodanobacter sp., assembly GCA_937906285.1. Classification (GTDB taxonomy): domain Bacteria; phylum Pseudomonadota; class Gammaproteobacteria; order Xanthomonadales; family Rhodanobacteraceae; genus Rhodanobacter. Next base: position 8,295 of record CALCWL010000079.1, read on the forward strand.
CCACCAGTCCCACCGCCGCGCCGAGTGCAGGCGCCAGCCCCAGCGCCGGGGCGAAGGCGCCGCCCAGCACGGCGCCGATCACGAACTGCGGGGTGACGATGCCGCCGTAGAAACCCGAACCGAGGGTGATCGCCACCAGCAGCGTCTTCCACAGGAAACCCAGGGTCGGCATCGACTGTCCGTCCAGCGCGCGTTCCATCAGCGGCAGGCTGAGCCCGAGATAATCCGTCGGCAGTACCAGCAGCAGCAGCGCCAGCACCACCGCGCCGAGCATCGGCAGCAGCGGCGGCCACAGCGCATGGCGCTCGCGCAGCCTGGTGAAGGCGCGGCGGATGGTCTGCAGCAGTTCGACGAACACCCACGCCGCCGCGCCGCAGAGGATGCCGATCAGCACCGTCTTCAAGAACAGCAGCTCGGTGAAATCGCCGACGAAGGCGATGTGGTAGGCCGGATACGGCACGCCGAGCGCCTTGCTGACCTCGAACGCGGTGACCCCGGCGACGATGCCGGGAAACAGGAAGTCGTGGCGGATGCGCCCGATCGCCAGCATCTCCACGCCGTAGATCGCCCCGGCGATCGGGGTGCCGAACACGCTGGCGAAACCGGCGCTCACGCCGCAGGCCAGCAGTCGCTTGCGCAGTTCCGGGTTCAGGTGCAGCACCCGGCCGATGCCCGCGGCGAGACTGGCGCCGAGGTGCGAGCACGGTCCTTCCTTGCCAGCCGAGCCGCCGCAGCCGAGCGTGATCAGCGCCGCCACCGGCTTGATCCACAAGGTGCGGAACGGCATCTTGCCGTGCTGCTCGTTGACCGCCACGATCGGCGAATCGTCGAAGTGGCTGCGCCGCAGGCGATAGCCGTAATGCAGCAGCAGGCCGTTGGCCAGGCCGCCGGCCAGCAGCAGGCCGGCCTGCGCCCACCACGAGATCGCGTAGGTGTGCCCGGAGGTAGCGAACAGCGCACGCAGGAACAGGCTGCAGCCCACCCCGATCACCGCGCCGGTGACGATCGACAGCACCAGCCACTGCAGCACCGTCGCCAGCATCACGAGCGGTTCGGCGAGGCGGAGGCGGGGCATCGGGCGATATCGGACAGGCAGGGAGACCGTCCATTGTAGCCCGCCGCGGCACGGTGCCCCGTGCCCACCGCCCGCCGCTCCGGCGGGCGGTGGCGCTCGGTACCTCAGTGCGCGCGCTCGCGCACCGGCTTCACGTAGGTATCGAACAACTCGTCGATGCGGCGGTATTCGTCGTACCAGGAATCGGCGTGGACAAAGCCGTGGCGCTCCATCGGGTACAGCGACATCCAGAAGTTCTTCTTGTGCAGTTCGATGAAGCGCTGGTACAGCCGGATCGTGTCGCTGGCCATCACGTTGTTGTCGATCAGGCCGTGCTGCATCAGCAGCGGGTCGCGCAGGTTGGCGGCGTACTCGATCGGCGAGCTGGTCTTGTACGCCTCGGGGTCGAGCTGCGGGTCGTTGAGGATGTTCGAGGTGTACTCGTGGTTGTAGCTGGTCCAGTCGGTGACCGGACGCTGCGCCGCGCCGGCGGCGAACTCGCCGGGCGCGCGCAGCAAGGCCATCTCGGTCATGAAGCCGCCGTAGCTGCCGCCGTAGAGGCCCACGCGCTGCGGATCGACACCGTGGTGCTTGACCAGCCACGCCTTGCCGTCGAGCAGGTCCTCCAGCTCGGGGTGGCCCATGTTGCGGTAGATCGCGGTGCGCCAGTCGCGGCCGTAGCCGGCGGAGCCGCGGTAGTCCATGTCCAGCACCACGTAGCCCTGCTGCACCAGCAGGTTGTTGAACATCTGCTCGCGGAAATACGGCGTGGCCTGCAGCGTCACGTCCTGCAGATAGCCCGCGCCATGGATGAAGATCACCGCCGGGCGCGAGGCCGGCGCGGCGGCCTCGTCGGCGGGGCCGTAGTACTTGGCATAGACCACCCCGGCGCCGTGCGAGGAGGGCACCTGGACGATCTTCGGCGCGATCCAGTCGTGCGCCAAGTAGGCGCTCTTCATGGTCTGGGTGAGCTCCTTCGTCGCGCCGCCGGCGGCATCCACCACCGCGAGCTGGTCGAACCGGTAAGGCGAGCCGTGCAGCACGGCCAGCTGCCGGTCGTCCGGCGACAGCACGAAACTTTCCACGCCCTGGAGCTGCGTCAGCCGGCTCAGCTCGCCGCCGGCCGAAGGCACGCGGTAGACGTCGTAGCTGTACGGCGCCACCTTGTTGGCCAGCACGTAGAACCACTGGCCGTCCTCGCTCAGCTGCGGCGCGCTGACCTCGAACTTGCCGGCGCCGGTGAGCGCTCGCGCCTTGCCGTCGAGCGGCTTGGCATACAGCCGCGAATAGCCGCTCTGCTCGCTCAGGTACCACAGCGTGCGGCCGTCCTTGAGCCAGCCGAAGTCGTTGAAGCTCCAGTTGATCCAGGCCGGGTCGGTCAGCCGGTGCTGGCTGACCAGCGCGTGCCGCGCGAAATCGACGCTGGCGATCCAGCGGTCCTTGTTGTCGATCGCGCGCAGCTGCACGGCCAGGTTGGCTCCGTCATCGCTCCACGCGAAGCCGCGGAAGTTCACCGTGACCGGCCGCACGTCGGGCGCCTTCAGCGCCTTCGCCTGCTCGCTCTTGCCGGCCTTCTCCAGCGCGGCCACCGTCTGCTTGCGCAAGGCGGCCAGCGGATCGGTGGTGATGCCGGGCAGCGTGTCGGTCGCCAGCTGGTAGCTCTGGTGCTGCGCCAGGTCCAGCAGCAGCAGCGACTGCGGCGCGGGATCGGCGCGGCCGACGTAGCTGCGCGCGCCTTCCGGCTCGGTGTAGCCGCTGTCGGTGACGTAGTGGTTGACCACCGAGGCCTTGCCGGCCTTGTATTGCTTGGGCTCGGTCACCAGCAGCAGCCAGCGGCCGTTCGGCGACAGCGTGCTGTCGACCGCCTTGATCTTGCCGCCCAGCCAGAACGGCCGCGGCGCGCGGCCGGCATCGGCCGCCTCCAGCGCCTGCGTGTGCTCGCGCACCGCCTCCTTGTCGGCCTTGATCGCGCGCAGGGTCTTGAACAGGTCCAGCTGCAGCTGGCCCAGCTCGTCGGGCTGCTTCGCCTGCGGGTCGTCGGCGAACTTCAGCTCGGCCACCGGCGCGCTGACGCCGCGGGCCAGGTCGTAGCGGTACCAGTCGGTGCCCGAGCGGTACTGCAGCGCGCGGCCGTCGGCGGAAAACTGCGGCGAGGATTCGCGCTGCGTGGTCTGCGTGACCTGCTGGCGCCGGCCGCTGCCGAGGTCGACCAGGAAGATGTCGCCGTGCAGGACGAAGGCGGCGTGCCGGTGCGCCCGGTCGAACACCGCCGGACCGTCGGCGCCGGCCATCGCCGCCGGGTCGAGCTTCACGCTGCTGCCGCTGGCCGGGTCGACGCGGTACAGGTCGCGCACCGAGCTGCC
>CALCWL010000080.1 GCA_937906285.1 uncultured Rhodanobacter sp.
TCGGCCGCGGCGGCTGGACCTGGTACACCGGCTCCGCCGCGTGGCTGTACCGCGCCGGACTGGAGGCGTTGCTCGGCTTCCACCTGCAAGGCGAGCGGCTGCGCGTGGAGCCGTGCATTCCGAAGGCATGGCCCGGCTTCCGCATCAGCTACCGCCACCACGGCACGCTTCACGAGATCGACGTGCAGAACCCCGACCACGTCTGCCGCGGGGTGTTGCGCGTGGAAATGGACGGCCGGACGCTGGACCCCGCCGAACCCGTCACCCTCGCCACCGATGGCGCGACGCACCGCCTGCACATCACCCTGGGCCATTCGCCCTCGTAGGAGCCCGCTCGCGGGCGATGCCCTCTGTGCGGGATTCGGGGCAAGCGATCACGGCGGGCGGTGCCCGCCGGCCTTTGGCCCACCTCAGCGCTGCCGCGTGCGCGAGGCGCCCAGTTTGCGGGTCAGCGTGTTGCGGCCCACGCCGAGCGCCTGAGCGGCGTTCTGCCGATGCCCTTCGTGCGCCTGCAGCGCGGCTTGCAGCAGGGTCCGGTCGAGTGCTTCGCGGGCGCGCGCGTGGATGTCCGCCTCGCCGTCGGCCAGCGCCTGGGTGGCCCAATCGCGCAGCGCGTCGGTCCATTCGCCGCCGCGCACGGCGTCGGCGCTGCTGCCCAGGTCGGCGGGCAGGATCTCGCTGCCCGGCGCGATCACCGCCAGCCGCCGGCACAGGTTCTCCAGTTCGCGCACGTTGCCGGGGTAGTCGCGCTGCGCGACCTGTTTCAGCGCGGCCCGGGAGAAGCGCTTCGGCGGCAGCTTCAGCTCCTGCGCGGTGGCGGCCAGGAAGTGCTGCGCGAGGGCCGCGATGTCGCCGCGCCGCGTGCGCAGCGGCGGCAGTTCGATGCGCACCACGTCGAGGCGGTGCATCAGGTCGGCGCGGAAGGCGCCGGCGGCCACGCGCGCGGCGAGGTCCTGGTGCGTGGCCGCGACGATGCGCACGTCGCAGCGGATCAGCTCGCGCCCGCCGACGCGGTAGAACTCGCCGCCGGCCAGCACGCGCAGCAACCGCGTCTGCAGGATCAGCGGCATGTCGCCGATCTCGTCGAGGAACAGCGTGCCGCCTTCGGCCTGCTCGAAGCGGCCGGCGACGCGGCGGGTGGCGCCGGTGAACGCGCCGGCCTCGTGGCCGAACAGCTCGCTCTCCAGCAACTCGCTGGGGATCGCGGCGGTGTTCAGCGCGATGAAGGGTTGCTCGCGGCGGGCGCTCTCCTCGTGCAGCGCGCGCGCCACCAGCTCCTTGCCGGTGCCGGTTTCGCCGGTGACCAGCACGTTGAGGTCGCTGGCGGCGACGCGGCCGATCAGCCGGAACACCTCGCGCATCGGCGCGCTGTCGCCGAGCAGGGCATGGCGGACGACCGGTGCGGCGGCAGCCGGGGCGGCCACGTTCGCCGCGCCGGCCAGCACGCGCTGCACCACGGCCACCGCGTGGTCGAGGTCGAACGGCTTGGCCAGGTAGTCCACCGCGCCCGCGCGATACGCCGCCGCGGTGGTGGCCACGTCGGTGTAGGCGCTCATCACGATCACCGGGCCGATCGCGCGTTGCTGCAGGTCGCGCAGCAGGCTCAGCCCATCCTCGCCCGGCATGCGCACGTCGGTGAGCAGCAGCGCGGGGCGCTCGTCACGCAGCGCCGCGCGCACCGCCTCGCTGTCGCCGAACTCGCACACCGCGAGGCCTGCATCGCGCAGCGCCTCGGCCAGCACGAAGCGCACGCCGCGGTCGTCGTCGACGATCCAGATGGTCTCAGTCATGCGGCTTCTCCAGCGGCAGATACAGGGTGAACACGGTTTCGCCGGGGCGGCTGGCGCCGCGAAGTTCGCCGCCGTGTTCGCGGGCGATCTCGCGCGACAGCGCCAGGCCCAGACCGGTGCCGTCGGCGCGACCGGAGACCAGTGGTTCGAACAAGGTGTCGCGCAGGCCGGCCGGGATGCCGGTGCCGTCGTCGATCAGCTCCAGCCGCAGCGCCGTGCGCAACATCCGTTCGCCCAGACGCACGCCGTGCTCGACGCGGGTGCGCACGGTCAGCGTGCGCGCGCCGGCTTCCAGCGCGTTGCGCGCCAGGTTGAGCAGCAGCTGGTGCAGGCGATCGGCATCGCCGAGCAGGTCCGGCACGCTGGGGTCGTAGTCGTGGCGCCACTGCGGGGGCGCGGGTTCGGCCTGCAGCAGGTCGGCGAGGCGCTCCAGCAATTGATGGATGTTGACCGGCCCGAGTCGCGCGGCGCCGTCGTGGTGCAGCAGGCGGTTGGCCAGCGCGCCGAGCCGGTCGGCCTCGTCGATGATCATGCCGGCCAGCGCCTGCAGGTCGTCGTTGTCGACCCGCCGCTGCAGCAGTTGCGCGGCGCCGCGCAGGCCGGCCAGCGGGTTTTTCACCTCGTGCGCGAAACCGCGCAGGGTGGCCGACAGCGGCGAGCTGGCCGCCA
>CALCWL010000081.1 GCA_937906285.1 uncultured Rhodanobacter sp.
CGATGCCGTGCGCACGGCCGCCGCGCAGCGCGAAAAACGCATCGCCGCGGCGCACCTGGCGCGAATCCAGGGTCATGCCGGACACCACCATGCGCGCCGCCGCCGGGTTGGCCGCCAGCTGCGCATCGGCGATCCCCAGCAGCAGCTGGTCGAGGTGGCCGGTGCTCATGGCGTGCCCTCGTCGATCGGCGCGTCGTCGATCGGCGCCTCGACCGGCGGCTTGCTGCCGGCCAGCCCGCCGGTGCCCTGCAGCGGGCCGCCGACGTACCAGCGGCCGATGTTGTCCGGCGGCACGTCGAGCAGGCGCAGCGCGCCGCTCATCACGCGCGAGAACACCGGCGCGGAGACCATGCCGCCGTAGTAGCTGCCCTTGCTCGGGTTGTCGACCACCACCACGCCGACCAGGCGCGGGTTGGTGGCCGGCACGATGCCGGCGAAGGCCGCGGTGTAGCTGTGCTTGTCGTAGCCGCCCGCGTTGGCCTTGTGCGCGGTGCCGGTCTTGCCGGCGACCGCGTAGTTGGCGATGCGCGCCTGCGGCGCGGTGCTGCCCGGGCCGGTCACGGTTTCCATCATGCCGATCAGCTCGTGCGCGACCTCCGGCGAGATGATCTGGCGGGACGGCGTTTCCGCGCCCTTGATGAAGCTCGGGCCGTGCATCAGGCCGTTGTCGGCGATGGTGGCGTAGGCGTTGGCCAGCTGCAGCACGGTGACGTTGAGGCCGTAGCCGTAGCCCAGGATGGCCTTCTCCAGCGGCCGCCAGTCGGCGCCGATGCGCAGGTAGCCGGAGGCTTCGCCGGGAAAACCGCTGTTGGTGCTGTTGCCGAAGCCGAACGCGCGGTAGGTGTCGTACATCAGCGTGGTGTCCAGATCCATCGCGATGTGCGCCGCGCCCACGTTGCTCGACTTGGTGATCACGCCGGTCGGCGTCAGCAGGCCGTAGTTGTGCGTGTCGTGGATGTCGTGGCCCTGGAAATACCAGTGCCCGCCGGTGGTGTCGATGATCGGGCTGGTCGGAGTGAACTTGCCGCTGGACAGCGCCGCCGCCATCAGGATCGGCTTGATCGTCGAGCCCGGTTCGAGCACGTCGGTCATCGCGCGGTTGCGGCGCTGGCCGGCGCGGCTGGAATCAAGCGCGTTGGGGTTGTAGGTCGGCAGGTTGACCATCGCCAGCACTTCGCCGGTGCGCACGTCGAGGATCACCATCGAGGCCGAATCGGCCTGGAACTTGTCCACGGTGTTCTTCAGCTCGCTGTAGGCGAGAAACTGGATGCGCCGATCGATGCTGAGGGTGAGGTTGCGCCCCGGCTTGGGCGCGCGCACCTGCTCGACGTCCTCCACCACGTGGCCCATGCGGTCGCGGATCACCCGCTTGGCGCCCGGCTTGCCCGAGAGCCAGTCGTCGTAGGCCAGCTCCAGCCCTTCCTGGCCGTGGTCGTCGATGTTGGTGAAGCCCAGCACGTGCGCAGTCACCCCGCCGGACGGGTAGAAGCGCTTGAACTCGCGCTGGCCGTTGATGCCGGGGATGCCCAGGTCCAGCACCGCCTGCGCCGCTTCGGGCGACATCTGACGGCGCAGGTAGACGAACTCGCGGTCCGAGCGCTGGGCCAGGCGGCTCTTCAACTCATCCGCATCCACGCCCAGCGCGCGGGCCAGCTCCGGGATGCGCTGATCGTTGTCCAGCACCTCGGAAGGATTGGCCCAGATCGAGGTCACCGGTGTCGATACCGCCAGCGGCTCGCCGTTGCGGTCGAAGATGGTGCCGCGCGACACCGGGATAGGCATCTCGCGCAGGAAACGCGCGTCGCCCTGGCGCTGGTAGAACTGCTTGCGCACCACCTGCAGGTCGAACGCGCGCGCGACCAGGCCGGTGGCGGTGAGCCCGAGCAGGCCGGCGACCAGATACATGCGCCGGCGCGCGCTGGGGCCGCTCGCCTGGCGGCGACCGCGTGCTGCTGGCTTGGCGTGTTTGCGCATGTCCATCAGCGCAGCAACCGGATGTCTTGCGGGCGCGGGTCGACCATGCCCAGCTTCTGCCGCGCCTCGTCGTCGATGCGGCGCGGCTCGGCGTAGGTGGCCTGCTCCAGCTCCAGCCGGCCATACTCGATGTTGAGGTCGTCGCGCTGGTTCTGCAGCTGGGTCAGCTGCACGAACAGCACGCGGCTTTCGTGGCGCGTCCACACCACGCCCAGCGCGCTGGCTACCGCAGCGAACAGCAGGAGTGCGCAGATCGCTGTGCTGATCAGCTTCACGCGGCGACCCCCCGCGGCAACTTCTCCGCCACGCGCAGTACGGCCGAACGCGAACGCGGATTGGCCGCCAGCTCGGCGTCGGACGGGAATTGCGCCTTGCCGACCGCCGCCAGTTGCGCCGGCGCGCCCTGCACCGGCGGCCCGCGGCGACTGTTCTGCACTCGCCCGGAGTGGTCGCGGATGAACAGCTTCACCGCGCGATCCTCCAGCGAATGGAAGCTGATCACCGCCAAGCGACCACCGGGCTTGAGCCGTTCCAGCGCGGCATCCAGTCCCTGGCGCAATGCGTCCAGTTCGCCATTCACGCGAATGCGCAGCGCCTGGAAGCTGCGCGTGGCCGGGTGCTTGCCCGGCTCGCGCCGGCCCACGATGCGCTCGATGAGTGCGGCGAGCTGGCCGGTGCGGGTGAACGGGGTGGCGTCGCGATCGGCCACGATGGCGCGGGCGATGCGCCGGCTGTGGCGTTCCTCGCCGTAATTCCACAGCACGTCGGCGATCTCGCGCTCGCTGGCGTGGGCGAGGAAGTCGGCAGCGCTCTCGCCTTGGGTAGTGTCCATGCGCATGTCCAGCGGCGCATCGGCCATGAAGCTGAAGCCGCGTGCCGCCTCGTCCAGCTGCGGCGAGGACACGCCGAGGTCGAGCAGCACGCCGTCGAGCCCGGCGGCAGTCTCGTCCCACTCGGCCAGGCTGGAGAAGTTGGCGTGGCGGATGGCCACCCGTGCGTCGTCGGCAAACTCGGCGCGCGCGGCAGCGATCGCGGCCGGGTCGCGATCCATCAACAACAGCCGGCCGGCCGGGCCCAGGCGTGACAACACGACGCGCGCGTGACCACCGCGCCCGAACGTGCCGTCCAGATAGCGCCCGTCTGCATGCACGGACAATCCCTCCACCGCCTCGCCCAGCATCACCGGGACATGCTGCAATTGCACCGAGCGCACTCCCGTCCCATCCCGCATGATTCCGCCACGCCCGCGCCCGTGGATTACAGGCGCAGCTCTGCCATTTCGCTGGTGATCTCGTCTTCGCCGATGCTCTGGCGGATCTTGGCCAGGTGCGCCTGCTCGCTCCACAGCTCGAACTTGTTGCCCATGCCGAGCAGCACCGCCTTTTTCTCGATGCCCGTGGTGGCGCGCTGGCTGGCCGGCAACAGGATGCGCGCGGCACTGTCGGGTTCGACCACCGCCGCGGCACCGACCAGTTTCATCTGCATGTCGCGATGGGCCGCCTTGACCTTGGGCAGCTGATTGACCTGATCGCGCACCTTTTCCCACTCGTCGTGCGGAAACAGCCACAGACAACCCGGTTCGAACGGGTTGTAGGTGACCACCAGACGATTGGCGCATTCGCCCGCCACCTGCTCCCGATACGCGGTCGGGATGGCCAGGCGGCCCTTGTCGTCGATGGTGATGGCGGTTTCGCCCTGGAACACGGTCAGCAGACTCCACGAAAACCCACGATTTCACACTGAAAGCCACGATAGTCTCGCCCCGTGAGACTGTCAAGCCGAAATTGCTTGTGAATCAAGGAGTAAACGCGAAGTCTGAATGTACGTGCAGGATATTCTCAGGAAGGCCGACAAGGTGTTTGAAAGCAGGGAATTTTTTGTGGCGGCGAATGGATCGATTCGCGGCCACGGCCGGCTCCCGGCCCGCCTGGTCGGCGCACGGGGCATGAATCGCCGTTCATCGGCGCACGGGCCGGCGCCGCGACGGGATGGTCGCGGCGCCGGTGCACCGATGAAGAGGTGGAGTCGGCCTGTAAGCCGGGTTCTGTACGTCTTGCGACGCGACAGTCATTCCTCTCGGCCAGGCGTCGCCGCCTGGCTCCAGCAACCTACC
>CALCWL010000082.1 GCA_937906285.1 uncultured Rhodanobacter sp.
AGCGTCGCCAAGCAGCTGTTCCTGGGCAACATCCTGGAGGAGAACCTGTTCCCCTACCCGCAGATCCGCGCGCGCGATCGCGAGATGCTGGGCGCGATGACCGATGCGATCGACCAGTTCCTTGCCGACAAGGGCGCCGAACTGAAACAGTACGACCGCGACGCCGAGCAGCCGGTCGAGTTCATCCAGGCGCTGCGCGAGATGGGCCTGTTCGGCCTGATCATCCCCGAGGCGTTCGGCGGCATGGAACTCTCCAACGGCGCCTACGCGCGCGTGCTCGGCCAGACCTCCAGCCACGACAGCTCGGTGTCGCTGACCATCGGCGCGCACAGCTCGATCGGCATGAAGGGCCTGCTCCTGTTCGGCAGCGACGAGCAGAAGCAGCGCTACCTGCCGAAGCTGGCCAGCGGCGAGATGATCGCCGCGTTCTGCCTGACCGAATCCGGCGCAGGCTCCGACGCCGCCTCGATCCGCACCAGAGCCGTGCGCAACGACGACGGCAGCTGGACGCTCTCGGGCGAGAAGATCTGGATCACCAACGGCGGCATCGCCGACTTCTACACCGTATTCGCGCGCACCGACACGCCCGAGGGCAAGATCACCGCCTTCCTGGTCGAGGCGAAGTGGCCGGGCGTCAGCCACGGCCCGCACGAGGACAAGATGGGCATCCGCGCATCGAGTACCACCACGGTGGCGTTCGCCGACGTGCGAGTGCCGCCGGAAAACGTGCTCGGCCCGGTCGGCAAGGGCTTCAAGGTGGCTATGAGCATCCTCAACTCCGGCCGCACCGGCCTGGGCGGTGGCGCGGTGGGCGGCATGCGCACGCTGATCCGGCTCGCCTGCGCGCAGGCGAAGGAGCGCAAGCAGTTCGGCCAGCCGATCGCCGAGTTCGGCCTGGTGCGCGAGAAGATCGCCCAGATGAGCGTGGACTGCTTCGCCGCCGAGAGCGCGGTGTGGATGGTCGCGCACCTGATCGACGGCGGCGCCAGCGACTACTCGGTCGAGGCGGCGATGAGCAAGGTGTTCGCCAGCGAGGCGGTGCAGCGCGCGTCGCACGAAGCGCTGCAGATCGCCGCCGGCAACGGCTTCATGCGCGAATTTCCGTACGAGCAGATCACCCGCGACACGCGCATCTTGTCGATCTTCGAGGGCACCAACGAGATCCTGCGCCTGTACGTCGCACTGTCCGGCCTGAAGGGTGTGGGCGCGGGCCTCTCCGAGCTGAAGGCCGCCGTGGGCGACATCTTCAACGACCCGATCAAGGGCTTCGGCGTGCTCGGCACGTACACCGGCCGGCGCGTGCGCGAAGCCACCGGCTACGGCATCGACCGCATCGCGCACGAGCTGCCGCCGCGGCTGCGCAAGGTGGCGGCCACCTACGAGAAGTACACGGTGGAGCTGTCCAAGTCGTCCGATGCGCTGCTGCGCCGCTACGGCAAGAAGGTGGCCGACCAGCAGCACGCGCAGAAGCGCCTGGCCGACATCGCCATCGACCTGTTCGTGGGCCTGTGCGTGCTGTCGCGCGCCGATGCCCTGGCCAAGCAGTCGCACCCGGCCGCCGAGGAAGCCATCAGCATCGCCGAGGTGTTCGCGCGGCAGGCGCGCCGGCGCATGGCGCGCAACGTGCGCGGGCTGGAACGCAACGAGGACGCGGCGATCGAGCAGCTGGCCGGCGCCGTGCTCGCGCACGACGGCTACCTGTGGGACGTGATCTGAAACCCGACGAAGGAGTACCCACCATGAGCATCCCCACCGTCCGCGCCAGCACTGGCGGCGCGCCGTACGCGGTCGATTTCACCGACGACCAGGGCAACAGCTGGCACGCCGACGAGCCGCTCGAGGAAGGCGGCGCCAACACCGGCCCGGCGCCGCACCGACTGTTGCTGTCCGCGCTGGGCGCCTGCACCGCGATCACGCTGCAGATGTACGCCGCGCGCAAGCAGTGGCCGCTGCAACATGTCGACGTCGAGCTCGCGTTCAACCCCGGCGGCACGCCCGAATCGGGCAACGACATCACCCGCGTGATCACCCTGCAGGGCGCGCTGGATGACGAGCAACGCGAACGCCTGCTGCAGATCGCCAACAAGTGCCCGATCCACAAGGTGCTGACCGGCGAGGTGCGCATCGCCTCCAGCCTCGCGCCGTGACCGGCGGCGCTCCGGCGCAGGCCGGAGCGTGGCGTGCCGCGCTCTCCGCTCAGGCCGGGATGCGCGGACGCAGCCGCCGCAGCGGTGCCGGCACGCCGCCATGTTCGGCGGTGAGGCCCGACATCACCAGCCGCCGGAACGGCCGCAGCCGCGCGCCGGCGCCCAGCGCCAGCTTGCGCAGCGCGCGCGCCGGGCGGTGGTCGTCGGTGTACAGGCCGGCCAGTGCGTTGGTGGCCAGGTACAGCGGCCGCGTGGCCAGCCGCAGCCGGCGTTCGTAGCGCACCAGCAGCGCCGGTGCGGCGATGGACTGACCGACGGCGTGTGCGGCACGCAGTTCGCGCGCCAGCAGGTCCTGCCCGAGCAGGCCGAAATTGAAGCCGTGCGCGGTGACCGGATGCATGCCCACCGCGGCGTCGCCGAGCAGCGCGAAACGTTCGGCCACGAAACGCTTCGCGTACACGCCCACCAGCGGATAGGTGCAGCGCGGACCGGCCACGGTCATCGCGCCCAGCCGCTGCCCGAAACGCTCGGCCATCGCCACTTCCAGCGCGGCATCGTCCAGCGCCAGCATTTCGCGCATCGCCGGCGGGGCCAGGGTCAGCACCACCGACGAAGTATGCGCATCGTGCAGCGGCAGCAGGGCCAGGGTCTGGCCGTGGCCGAACCATTCCCATGCCACCTGCTCGTGCGGCACCTGGTGGCGCATGCGCAGCACCAGCATGGTCTTGCCGAAGTCGCGCATCTGCGCGCCAATGCCCATCGCGCGCCGCGTCTCGGAGAAACGACTGTCCGCCGCCACCAGCAGTGACGCGCGCAGCGTGTCGCCATTGCCCAGCGCGACCTCCGCGCCGTCGGGGCCGGTGCGCACCGCCTCGACCCGCGCCCCGGTGATGCGCTCGACCTCGGGCAGCGTCATCACCTCTTCGTACGCGGCGCGGCGGATCGCATGGTTGGACAGCAGCCAACCCAGCTGTTCCCTGCCGGCCTCGTCGTGGCGAAACATCAGGCCGTCGTGGTCGTCACCGTCGAGCACCATCGCATCGCGCAGGGTGCCAATCTCTTCTTCGCGCAAGCGCGTCCACAGGCCCAGCTCGCGCAGCAGGCGCTTCGAGTGGTGGGTGATGGCGATCTCGCGGCCGTCCTCGGCCGGCGCGATCAGTGCCGCCTCTTTCTGCCGCTCCACCAGCGCGATGCGCAGGCCGCTGCCGGCCAGCGAGCGGGCGAAGCACAGTCCGGCGGGGCCGGCGCCGATGATCACGATATCGAACGACATGGGCGGAACGCTCCAGAGGGATGATCGTCGGCAGGCGACGGGGCGCGGCGCCGGCCGGCGCCGGCACCGGTCGGGAAAACCGCCGGTCGATGCCGCGTCAGCCGCCGCAACCGCCGCAGCAGATCGACGGCAGCTGCACCACCTGCTTCGGCGCCACCGTCCAGCCAACCTGGCGCAGCACCTCGATCAGGTCCGCCGCCGTCGCCGAGGCGGACACGCGCAGCACCAGCCCGCTCATGTCCAGGTCGGCCACCGCGGTGGGATCGACATTGAACAGGGCATCCTGCACGACGGCCGGATCGGGCGCGGCATCGGTCAGGGCAATATGGAATTCCATGGGATTTCCTCGATTCATCGGCACCGCATCGATGCCGTCGACACGATGTTCGGCAGGCTGGCCAGCCGCCGCCTTGATCCCGGTCAAGCAGGCGCCGGACCATGTCGATCCGGCCGACGGCCATTCGTCGCATGGACAACCTCCATCGGAAGGCAATCCGCCATGCCACTCGAGCTCTACGCCCACCCGTTCTCCTCGTACTGCCAGAAGGTGCTGGTCGCGCTGTACGAGAACGAAATTGCATTCGAATGGCGCCTGCTCACGCCTGACGACGCGGCCACCGACGCCGAGTTCACCGTGCTGTGGCCGATCCGCCGCTTCCCCTTGCTGCGCGACGGCGAACGCACGGTGATCGAATCGAGCATCATCATCGAGTACCTCGACCGGCATTACCCCGGCACCGCGCCGCTGATTCCCGCCGACGCCGACAGCGCGCTCGAGGCGCGCACGATGGACCGCTTCTTCGACAACTACGTGCAGACGCCACAGCAGAAAATCGTGGCCGACAGCCTGCGCCCCGCCGCCAACCGCGACCCCTATGGCGTAAAGGAGGCGCGCGCCATGCTCGACACCACCTACGCCTGGCTCGACCGCAAGCTGGCCGGGCGCCACTGGGCCACCGGCGGCGACTTCAGCCTCGCCGACTGCGCCGCCGCACCGGCGCTGTTCTACGCCGACTGGACCCATCCGATCCCGCCGGGCTGCGCCAACGTGCTGGCCTACCGGCAGCGCCTGCTGGCGCGACCGTCGTTCGCCCGCGCGGTGGACGAGGCGCGCCCCTACCGTTCGTACTTCCCGCTCGGCGCGCCCGACCGCGACTGAGCCAACCCGCGGCACGTCTCCCGATCGGCAGCAGCACACCCTGCGCGCGATGTCTTTTTTCGGGCGGGCGGGATTCGGAATTCGCGAGCGCCCCGCGCACGGAGTGCGCTCCCGCAGGCAGCCGAAGCGCGGGGCAGGCAGCGCCCTCCCTCCGGGGCGCGGACCGCTATTTCGGCGCAAACAAGCGGCGGAACACCGCAGGCGACGCGCCGCGATAGATGGTGGCGTGTTTCAGGTCCGGCCACGGCTGGTAGAACCAGCGCAATCCGCGTGGCGCATGCCTGCGCAAGGCTTCCTGCAACAAGCCGCCTCCGCTCTCGTCCAGGCCATCGTCGCCGGCGCTGGCCACGTACAGCGTTGCGTGCAGCGCGGGAAGCGCCTGCAATCGGGCGGATGCGGCGCGCGTCAGCGCCATGTCGTTCCACCACAGGCTGGGGCTGAGTGCGATATAGGTGTCGAACAGCTTCGGTTGGGCGAAGAGAGTCTCGACAACGAACAGGCCGGCCAGCGACTCACCGACGATCGCGCGATGGCCGTTCGTGCGGTAGCGATGCTGCACTTCGGGGATCAGCTCTTGCGCCACGAAAGCGCGAAACGCGGCCGATCCGCCCACCCGCGGTGCGATCTCGCGATCGCTGGCCACCATGGTCGGGCCAGTCATGTCGCGCCGACGCTCGGTGTTCTCGATGCCGACCACGATCATCGGCTGCATCGCACCGGCCCGGATCGCCGCGTCAACGTCGCCGGCGACGTGGGGGAAATCCTCCTGCAGGCCGCCGTCGGGCACGTACAGCACCGGATAACGCGCGCCCTTCGCCGTGGCGTAGCCCGGCGGCGTGTACACGTTGATATGGCGCGCCTCGCGCAACACCGTCGAGTCAATGGCGAACGACGCATGCACCGGCACCGCCACATCCCCGGCTGCTGCGTGGCCCGTCACGACCAGGCCGAGCAACAACATCAGGGCTCCCCGCACGGGACGTCGCGTCATGCCCGACCCCGGCTCATGCACCGCGCGCCTTGCGCCCCTTCCACGCGTAGCCGATGCCCAGCAGCACGAACCACACCGGGCTGGCGACCAGTGCCTCGCGGGTATCCGGCTGCAGGCTCAGCAGCACCAGCACGAACACGAAGAACGCCAGGCAGGCCCAGCACATGAACACGCCGCCGGGCATCTTGTAGATCGAGGCCTCGTGCAACT
>CALCWL010000083.1 GCA_937906285.1 uncultured Rhodanobacter sp.
GGCTTACGTCGACGCGATGGCGCTGATGCGGGCGCACGAGGCGAAGCGCCAGACCTTGCTGTATCCGGTGGAGCTGTCGGTGATGCCCGACGGCAGGCGCGAGCTTCCGCTGCACGTCAAGGGCTACGCCGTCACCGCCGACTTCTTCACCATGTTCGAGGTGCCGTTCCGCCACGGCAGCGGCTGGAGCACGCAGGACGACGACGCGCGCGCCAGCGACGTGGTCATCAGCGGCGGGCTCAACGCCAAGCTGTTCGGCGGCGCGGACAGCGTGGGCCGCACGTTCAACATGGGCGGCCACGACTACCACGTGGTGGGCGTGACCAGCCACTGGAATCCGCGCCCGCGCTTCTACGACCTGTTCAGCACCAGCGGCTTCGCCGACGAGCCCGACCTCTACATGGTGCTCAATCGGGCGCTGGACCTGCAGATGCGCTCGGGCGGCCGCAACAGTTGCCGCGGTTCGATCACCTACACGACCTGGCAGGGTTATCTGCAGAGCAACTGCGTGTGGATCACGCCCTGGGTGGAACTGGACAGCGCCGCCGAGGTTGCCGGCTATCGCCGCTTCCTCACCAACTACGCCGCCGACCAGCAGCGCGCCGGTCGCTTCGGCTGGGCAGCCAACGTGCGTCTGCGCGACGTGATGCAGTGGCTCGACTACGAACACGTGGTGCCGCCGGAAAGCCGCATCTCGCTGGTGGTGGCGCTGGGCTTTTTCCTGATCTGCCTGGTCAACACCATCGGCCTGCTGTTGGCCAAGTTCATGCGCCGCGCCGGCGAGATCGGCGTGCGCCGCGCGCTGGGCGCGACGCGGCGCGAGATCTATGCCCAGTACCTGATCGAGGCCGCCACGGTAGGCCTGGCGGGTGGCGTGCTGGGCCTGCTGCTCACGGCGGCGGGCGTGTCCGGCGTGGGCATCCTGTTCCAGCCGGAGATCGCCAGGTTGGCGCAGCTCGATTTTTCGCTGGTGGGCCTGACCTTCGTCGTCGCCATCATTGCCACCGTGCTGGCGGCGTTCTACCCGGCGTGGCGCGCGGCACACGTGCAGCCTGCCTGGCAACTGAAGTCGAGCTGAGGAGAACGCCATGAATTTTCAGGTCAGGCCCATCCTCACCGCGCTGCGCCGGCACAAGGCAGGCACCATGCTGATCGCGCTGCAGATCGCGCTGACGCTGGCCATCGTGTGCAACGCGCTGTTCATCATCCACCAGCGACTGGGCAACCTGTCCGCGAACAGCGGCGTGGACGAGGCCAATGTCTTCGTCATCGCCAACATGTGGGCCGACATGGGCCGGTCGACGTCACAGGTCGATGCACAGGTGCGCGCGGACCTGATCGCGCTGCGGCAATTGCCCGCGGTGCGCGACGCCACGCCCGCCAGCGGGTATCCGCTCCGGGGCGGCGGCTGGGACAACTTCGTCACCATGACGCCCGAGCAGGTGAAGCCGACCACGGATGCCGCGGTGTACACCGGCGACGAGCACTTCATCGACACGCTTGGCCTGAATCTCGTCGCGGGCCGCAACTTCCGCTCCGATGAGGTGATGGCGATGGGTACCCAGGAAGCCGTCACCCCGCCGACGGTGATCGTGAGCAAGGCGCTGGCCGACCGCCTGTTTCCCGACGGCCATGCACTGGGCAAGAGTTTCTACGCGATGGGCGCCACACCGAGCACCATCGTCGGCATCGTCGATCCGCTGCATCGGCAGGGCGTGGACCAATGGAGCAACGGCTACGCCGGCCAGTCGCTGATCTGGCCGTTGCGGGCGGATGATTCGCGCGGCGTGTACTACATCGTGCGCGCCAGGCCCGGTCGGCTCGCCGACGCCATGCGCGAGGCGCCCAAGGCGCTCTACGCACAAAGCCGCCTGCGCATCATCGACCCCAAGGACGGCATCCAGGATTACGCCACCATCCGCCACAAGGTCTACGACCGCGACCGCGGCATGGCGATCCTGATGGGCATCATCAGTGTGGTGCTGCTGGCGATCACCGCAGCCGGCATCGTGGGCTTGACCAGCTTCTGGGTCGGCCAGCGCCGCAGGCAGATCGGCGTGCGACGCGCCCTGGGCGCCCGCCGGCGCGACATCCTCGCCTACTTCCTCACCGAGAACTTCTTGATCAGCGCGTCCGGCACGGTGCTGGGCATCGTGCTCGGGTTCGCCTTCAACCTGTGGACCGTGACCCGTTTCGCGATGGACCGGATGTCGCTGGCGTACGTGGGCGCGGGCGTGCTCGTGCTGGTGTTGCTGGGTCAGGCCGCCACGCTGGCGCCGGCGTTGCGCGCCTCGCGCGTGTCGCCGGTGGAGGCCACGCGGTCGGTGTGATGAAAAGCCGGGAATGGGGAATCGTCAAAGCCAGAAGCTTTGCGTGCACCGGTTTTTCCCGACTCCCTATTCCCTATTCCCTGTTCCGGAGGAACGAGATGTTTGCCTACTACCTCGAACTGGCCCTGCGCAGCCTGAAGCGCAGCCCCGGACTCACCGCGCTGATGGTGCTGGCGATCGGCTTCGGCGTGGCCGCCTCGATGACCTCGTGGTCGGTGTTCCGCGCGGTGTCGGGCGACCCGATCCCGTGGAAGTCCTCCAAGCTGTTCGTGCCGCAGATCGACATGTGGGGGCCGAACGGCCGCAGTCCCGACGGCGAGCCGCCGAACGCGATGGACTACACCGACGCGGTCGCCCTGATGCGCGACCACCGCGCCAAGCGGCAGTCGGCGATGTACCAGATCTCGCCGTCGATCGTGCCGGCCGACGCCAGCAAGCACCCGCTCAATGTCAGCGGGCATGCCGTGTATGGCGAGTTTTTCCCGATGCTGGACGTGCCGTTCAAGTTCGGGCGTGGCTGGAGCAACAGCGACGATGCCAACCGCGCCCAGGTCGTGGTGATCAGCAGCAAGCTCAACCAGAAACTGTTCGGCGGCGTCGACAGCGTGGGCAAGATCGTCAACGTCGAGGGCCGGGACTATCGCGTGGTCGGCGTGCTCGACCAGTGGAACCCGCAGCCGCGCTTCTACGACGTGGTCAACAGCGGCGGTTTCTCCACCAGCGACGCCGACGTGTTCCTGCCGTTCCAGACCGCGATCCAGGCCAGCATCCCCAACGATGGCAATACCAACTGCAACGCGGTGCCCGACGAGCCGGGCTTCGTCGGCCTGCAGCACTCGCCCTGCGCGTGGATCGCGTTCATGGCCGAGCTGGACGATGCCGCGGCGGTGACGGCGTATCGCGCCTATCTCGACGGTTACGCCAAGGACCAGCAGGCCGCCGGACGCTTCCGCTGGGCGCCCAACAATCGCTTGCGCGACGTGCCGGCGTGGCTGGAAAACCAGCACGTGGTGCCCAGCGACACCAAGGTGTCGTTGCTGGTGGCGCTGGGCCTGCTGCTGGTGTGCCTGGTCAACACGGTGGGCCTGTTGCTGGCGAAATTCCTGCGCCGCAGCAGCGAGATCGGCGTGCGCCGCGCGCTGGGCGCGCCGCGCGCGGCGATCTACACGCAGTTCCTGGTCGAGGCGGGCATCGTCGGTGCGGCCGGCGGCGTGCTCGGCCTGCTGCTGACCGGCGCGGGCGTGGCCAGCGTGGGCTGGGTGTTGCCGCGCGACATCGCCTCGCTGGCGCGCATTGATGTGTCACTGCTGGTGTTGACCCTGCTGGTGGCGGTGGTCGCCACCATGCTGGCCGGCCTGTATCCCACCTATCGCGCCTCGCGGGTGCAGCCCGCCTGGCAACTAAAGAGCAATTGAGGAGCACGCGCATGAAACTGCATCCCATCCTCGCCGCCCTGCGCAAGCACAAGGCGGGTACCGTGCTCATCTCGCTGCAGATCGCGTTGACCCTGGCGATCGTGTGCAACGCGATCTTCATCATCGGCCAGCGCATCGAGCGAGTGAACCGGCTCACCGGGCTGGACGAGAGCAACCTGTTCCTGGTCACCCAGCAATGGGTGGGCGCGCCGAATGCCGACACCGCCGAGGGGGTGGAGAAGCTCGACGCGATGCAGCGCGAGGACCTCGCCGCCTTGCGCAACCTGCCCGGCGTGGTGTCGGTGACGCCGACCAATTCGCTGCCGTTGCTCAACTCCTCCTGGACCGGCTCGGTGTCGCACAAGCCGGGCGCCCAGCTCGGCGGCAAGGACAACACCCGCACGGCGTACTACTTCACCGACGACCAGGTGCTGGACACGATGGGCCTGAAACTGGTGGCCGGCCGCGCCTTCAGCGCCGGCGACGTGCAGCACCAGGGCTTCCGCGACCAGCCGCCGCGGCCGATCGCGATGATCACCAAGGCGCTCGCCGACAAGCTGTTCCCCGACGGCGGCGCGGTGGGCAAGGTGATCTACAGCGACGGCAGCAATGCGCCGACCACCATCATCGGTGTGGTCGAACGCATGCAGACGCCCGCCACCGGCAGCTGGGGCAACGACTTCGCGTGGTACTCGACGCTGATCCCGACTCGGCTCGACGCCAACTTCGCCCGCTACGCCGTGCGCACCCGGCCCGGCCAGCTCGACACGGTGATGCGTGCGGTGACCCCGCTGCTGTACAAGGTCAACCCGCTGCGCGTGCTCGATGACGACAGCGTCAGGCCATACAGCGAGATCCGCGCCAAGGCGTATCGCGCCGACGTGGGCATGGCGATCCTGATGGGCGTGATCTGCCTGATCCTGGTCGCGGTCACCGCCGCCGGCATCGTCGGCCTGACCAGCTTCTGGGTCGGCCAGCGCCATCGGCAGATCGGCGTGCGCCGCGCGCTGGGCGCGCGCAAGATCGACATCCTGCACTACTTCCAGATCGAGAACCTGCTGATCGCCGGCGTCGGCGTACTGCTCGGCATCGCGCTGGCGATCGCCCTGAACCTGTGGCTGATGACGCGCTACGAGATGACCCGGCTGCCGGTGCCGTACGTGCTCGTGGGCGTGCTGGCGATGCTGGTGATCGGCCAGGCGGCGGTATTCGTGCCCGCCCGCCGCGCGTCCAACGTGCCGCCGGTGTCGGCGACGCGGGCGGCGTGAGTTGAGCCGGGAATAGGGAGAAGGGAATAGGGAATCGACAAAAGCCGCGATTGCGCGCGCTCTGGCCCTTCCGATTCCCGATTCCCCCATTCCCTATTCCCTCCTCCGAAGGAGACACCGAAGGTGTTCACCTATTACCTCGACCTTGCCCTGCGCAGCCTCAAGCGCAACAAGGCGCTCACCGCGCTGATGGTGCTGGCGATCGCGCTGGGCATCGGCGCGTCGATGACCACGCTCACGGTGCTGCACGTGCTGTCGGGTGATCCGTTGCCGGGGCGCAGCGGCACGCTGTACTACCCGCAGATCGATCCGCGCGACGACAGCGGCCAACTGCCCGGCGCCGAACCGCCGGAGCAGGTCACCCTGATCGACGGCCTCAACCTGCTGCACGCGAAGCGCGCCGATCGTCAGGCGCTGATGACCGGCGGCTCCGTGCCGATCCAGCCCGACGCCTCGGCCGTGGACCCGTTCTACGTGGAATCGCGTTACACCACCGCCGATTTCTTCCCGATGTTCGGCACGCGGTTTCGCTACGGTCGCGGCTGGAATGCCGCCGACGACGAGGCGAAGGCGCGCGAGGTGGTAATCAACGGCGAGCTCAACG
>CALCWL010000084.1 GCA_937906285.1 uncultured Rhodanobacter sp.
GTGAACTTGACCATGGCTCCCCTCTCCATACAAGGCTGCATGCGGCGTCGTTGTAGCAGACCCCGCCATGTTACGCCATGCCGGGTTGCGGCGATTGCGATGGATTGGGCATTCGCTGCGGCTCCGGGCGGGCCATCGCCGTTATCATGGGCGGCTGCAATGCCCGTTTGCGCGGGCCGGACCCGCTCATTCCATGATCTCCTTCCGACATTTCGCCTTGCGCCGTGGCACGCGTTTGCTGCTTTCCGACATCGACCTGGTGATCCAGGGTGGCTGGCGGCTGGGCGTGATCGGCCGCAACGGTTGCGGCAAGTCCAGCCTGTTCGCCGCGCTGCAGGGCAAGCTGGAGAGCGATGCCGGCGAACTGGAGATGTCGGGCAAGCTGCGGCTGGCCTCGGTGGCGCAGGAAACACCGGCACTGCCGGATGCAGCGATCGACTACGTGCTGGGCGGTGACGAGGAACTGGCTGCCGCGATCACCGCCGAAGCCGACGCCGGCGAGCGCGGCGACATGGAGGCGATGGCCAAGGCACACCACCGCATCGAGGAACTGAACGGCTACGACGGCCGTGCCCGCGCCGGCCGCCTGCTGCACGGCCTGGGTTTCCCGCCGGAAACGCACGAGCGCGCGGTGCAGGAGTTCTCCGGCGGCTGGCGCGGCCGGCTGAACCTGGCGCGCGCCCTGATGTGTCCGTCCGATCTGCTGCTGCTCGACGAACCCACCAACCATCTCGACCTCGACGCCGTGCTGTGGCTGGAGGAATGGCTGCGCCGCTATCAGGGCACCTTGCTGATCATCTCGCACGATCGCGAATTCCTCGACGGCGTGATCACCCACACGCTGCACCTCAACGACGGCAAGGCCAGGCTGTACACCGGCAACTACAGCGCGTTCGAACGCCTGCGCGCCGAGCAGCTGCGCCAGCAACAGATCTCGCACGAACGCGAGCAGGCCGAACGCGCGCACCTGCAGTCCTTCATCGACCGCTTCAAGGCCAAGGCAACCAAGGCCAGGCAGGCGCAGTCGCGCATGAAGCGGCTGGAGAAGCTGGCCGGCACCGAGGCGGTGCGCGCCGAGCGGCCCTTCAGCTTCCAGTTCCCCGCGCCGGGGCGGCTGCCGGATTCGATGCTGCAGTTGGAGGACATCGTCGCCGGCTACCAGGCCGACCCGTCCCTGCATGAAAGCGAAGTAGCCAACATCGTGCTCTCCGACGTGCGTTTTTCCATCGAAGCGGGCGAACGCATCGGCCTGCTCGGCCCCAACGGCGCCGGCAAATCCACCCTGGTGAAAACCCTGGTCGGCGAACTGGAACCGTTCGGCGGCGAACGCAAGGTGCACAAGGATCTGAAGATCGGCTACTTCGCCCAGCACACGGTGGAAAGCCTGCGCGAAGGGGCGAGCCCGCTCGATCATCTGCTGGACAAGGCGCCGGGCGTGGCCACCCAGGTGATGCGCGATTTTCTCGGCACCTGGAATTTCGCCGGCGACCGCGCGTTCGAGTCGGTCGACGGTTTCTCCGGCGGCGAGCGCGCGCGGCTGGCGCTGGCGCTGATCGCGTGGGACAAGCCGAACCTGCTGCTGCTGGACGAACCGACCAACCACCTCGACCTGGACATGCGCGAGGCGCTGGCCGACGCGCTGGCCGATTTCGACGGCGCGCTGGTGCTGGTTTCTCACGACCGCCATCTGCTCGGCATGGTCTGCGACAGCTTCTGGCGCGTGGCCGACGGCGAGGTGGCGCCGTTCGACGGCGACCTGGACGACTACGCGCGCTGGTTGAAGACCCGCACTGCCGCGAACAAGAAGGCGGCCAAGCCGGTGGTGGCCAAGGTGGTGGAGGTTTCGCCGGAGGAGCACAGGCGCCAGACTGCCGCCCAGCGTGACGAGGAAAAAGCCGCGCGCCAGCGGGTGAAGAAGATCGAGACGCGCACCGCCAGCATCGATACCGAGCTGGCCGCGCTGGAGACACAGCTGGCCGACCCGGCCACCTACAACGGTCCGACCAGCGAAATGATGCGCATCGGTCAGCGTCAGGCGCAGCTGCGCGGCGAGAAGGAAACGCTGGAAAACGAGTGGCTGGCGCTGGTCGAGCAACTGGAGGCCTGAAGAGATGTCCAAACCGGAGCCATCGCTGCAACTGTGGTTGCCCTCGCTGGCGCACGTCGAGCCGACGCATCCGCTGCGCGCGTGGCTCCCGCGCGCCGACCGCCTGGCTGACGGCGGCGTCGGTTATCTCGATGGTCTCGGCGCGCATTTCACCGGCGTCGACGCGCACGTGCCCGCGGCAGCGATCACCCGCCAGTTCCTCGCCGGCGACGCGGGCGACACGCTGTGGCTGTCGGCCGCCCCGGCCTGGGTGCAGCCGGACATGAGCGGCGTGCGCCTGCTGGCCTGCGGCCGCATGGGGCTGGACATGGACGAGGCGCAGGCGCTGGCCGAAACGCTGCGGCCGGTGTTCGACGAGGCCGGCATGCAACTGGAGATTTCCGACCCGGATCATTGGCATCTGCGCCTGCCGGCCGATACGCCGCTGCCCGATCTGGCCCCGCCATCGCAGGCGCTGGGCGAGGACCTCGCGCAGCATCTGCCGCAGGGCGCGCATGGGCGCCGCTGGCGCGTCCTGCAGAACGACGTCCAGGTGCTGCTGCACCAGCACCCGCTCAATGCGCAACGACGTGCGCGCGGGCAGTCGCTGGTCAACAGCTTGTGGTTGTGGGGCGGCGGACGCCTGCCGGCACCACCGACCACAACCCTGGTCGGCGTGGTCAGCGATGACCTGCTGCTGCGCGCGCTGGCCGCGCGTGCCGGCATCGCGCAGCCGTTGCGCACGGCCGACTCGGTTACCGCTGCGGGTGCGGGCTGGTTGATCGACCTGCAGGACCTGCCGGCGCACGAGCTGGCCTCGCGCTGGTGGCCGGTGCTGCAGCCGCTGCTCGAACGCCAGTCCGTCGTGCTGCATTTCGCCAGCGGCGAACGCTGGCTGCACAAGCCCGGGCATCGCTGGCGCTTCTGGCGCGGGACAGGGCGTTGAGCGTGCTGCAGCTGCGTCGACGCGAAAGCAAGGGCACGCCGCATGGCTGGCCCGATTCGGTGCATCCGGTGCTGCAGCAGGTCTACGCCGCCCGCGGCGTACTGGAACCGACCCAGGTCGAACACCGGCTGGCGCGCATGCTCTCGCCGCAACTGCTGGGCGGCATGGCCCAGGCGGTCGAACTGCTGGTCGAGGCGATCCGCGGCGACTGGTCGATCCTGGTCGCCGGCGACTACGACTGCGACGGCGCCACCGGCACCGCGGTGGCCGTGCGCGGCCTGCGCCTGCTCGGTGCGCGACGGGTGGATTACGCGATCCCGAACCGCTTCGTGCACGGTTATGGGCTGAGCGCGGCCTTCGTCGCCTCGATGCAGCCCACGCCGCAGCTGATCGTCACGGTCGACAACGGCGTGGCCAGCGTCGCCGGCGTGGCGGCGGCACAGGCGCGCGGCATCAAGGTCATCGTCACCGACCACCACCTGCCCGGCGAGCGGTTGCCGGCGTGTGATGCGATGGTCAATCCGAATCTCACCGGCGACGCGTTCCCCAGCAAGGCGCTGGCAGGTGTCGGGGTGATGTTCTACCTGCTGCTCGCCCTGCG
>CALCWL010000085.1 GCA_937906285.1 uncultured Rhodanobacter sp.
CAGGCGATGCCGACCGCGATCACGGTGGCGCCGTGCTCGCCGAACAGGCGGCGCAGCAGGTCCGCCGCCGGCGCGTCGCTGGCGGCGAGGCCGGCATGCCCCAGGCCGGAGAGATAGGCGCAGTTGGCCAGCAGGTAGCAGATCACCACGCCGGTCATGCCCATGCCCAACGCGCGCGGCAGGGTGCGCTGCGGATTGCGCACCTCCCCGGCCAAGTCGTTGAGGTAGTGGAATCCGCCATAGGAAAACAGCACCGGCAGCAGCGCACCGGCGAACGCCCACGGCGAGGCTGGCGTGGCCGGCTGGCCGATCAGCGCCACGCCCAGGTGTTCGTGCGCCAGCACCAGGCCGGTGATCACCAGCAGCGCGATCGCCAGCAGCTTGAGCACGGTGAACACGTTCTGCAGCCAGGCGCCGGCGCGAATGCCGAACAGGTTGATGCCCACGATGAACACGATCGCGCCCACCGCCACCGGCTTCACGAACGCCGGCCCGGCCAGCCCTAGCGCGCTGCACAGGTATTCGGCGAACATCGTCGCCACTGCCGCCACGCTGCCGGGGTAATTGATCAGCGCCATGGTCCAGCCGAACAGGAACGCCGGCATCAGGCCGAACGCCTCGCGCAGATAGACGTAGATGCCGCCGGCCTGCGGCCGGCGCGCACCGAGCTCGGCGTAGCACAGCACGCCGGCCAGGGTGAGTCCGCCGCCGATCGCCCACAGGATCAGCAGTTCGGCGCCCGACGACGTATGCCGCGCCACCGTCGACGGAGTGAGGAAGATGCCCGCACCGATCACGCCGCCGATGACGATCATCGCGGCGTCCCAGGTGTTCAGGCGGCGGGCGTAGGCATTGGCAGGTTCGGTCAGCACGCCGGCTACCTTGCCATTGTCGGGGACGCTTTCACCAGTACCGTCTGGCAGGGGACCGCGCGCAGCGTCGGCCGGCGCTGCTAGATTGCACCGATGCCGTTGCCCGATCGCCCCGCCCGACTCGCCCTCGCCACCTGTGCCGCGCGCGCCTGGATCGACCCGGACGACGCGCATCTCGCTGCCACGCTGGCGCAACTTGGCCTGCCGCCGACGGTGTGCGTGTGGAACGACGCGCAGGTCGACTGGTCGGCGTTCGACCTGGTGCTGGTCCGCACGATCTGGGATTACCACCGGCACCACGCGGCGTTCGGGCAATGGCTGGACCGGCTCGACCGGCTCGGCGTCGCCACCCTCAACGACAGCCGCCTGCTGCGCTGGAACAGCGACAAGCGCTACCTGTTCGAACTCGCGCGCCTGGGCGTGGCGACCATCCCGACCCGGCTGGCGCACGGCAGCGAACTGGCGCGCGTGCTGGCGTCGATGCCCGGCGCGTCGGTGGTGGTCAAGCCGACGATCAGCGGCGGCGCGTGGCAGACCCTGCGTGGCGAGGTCGGCGACGATGCGTTCGCCGCGTCCGTGGCGCAGTTGCCGACGGCGCTGGATTACCTGGTGCAGCCGTACCTTTCCGAAATCGCCGGCGCCGGCGAGTGGTCGCTGCTGTATTTCGGCGGCGAGTACAGCCACGCCGTCATCAAGCGCCCCGCCGCGGGCGACTACCGCGTGCAGGACGAACACGGCGGCCGCAGCGAACCGGCGGTGCCCGATGCCGCGACGCGCGCCGCGGCCGGGCGCGCCCTGGCCGCGCTCGCTGTCGCGGGCCACGACGTGCCGGCGTATGCGCGGGTGGATGGCGTGGTCAGCGGCGGGCGTTTCGTGCTGATGGAACTGGAGCTGATCGAACCGTCGCTGTTCCTCGCCGGGCAACCGCAGGCGGCCGAGCGCTTCGCGCACCTGCTGGCCAACCATCCTGCGCTTCGGCGTGCCGCGCTATCTTCGCCCAGCCATTGAAGCCAACCACCGGAAACCTTGCTGCATGACCGTCAACGATCCGTCCACCGAGTCCGTGCAGGAAGCCGGTGCGCTGCCTCGCCACACCACGCCGACCTGGGAGGTCGAACTGCTGATCTCCGGCGTGGCGGTGTTCGCCATGCTGCAGCTGCCGGGCTGGCTGG
>CALCWL010000086.1 GCA_937906285.1 uncultured Rhodanobacter sp.
GCGAAGCCGACGAGGCGCGCCTGCTCTACGTCGCGATGACCCGCGCCACCGAACATCTGCTGCTGATCCATCACGACGACTCGGTGTTCTCCAAGCGCATTCGCGACTCGATCAACGAAGTGCAGGGCCAGCTGAACAACGCACCCTGAGCCCTGCGCCGCCTGAGCCGGCTCGCGCGCATGGCTCTCGGCCAGCAATCGAATGGGGTTTCGCAAGAGCATCGCCCGCCAGCGGGCTTTTACGGAACCGGCCTGGCTGGCTTGCGCTCACCGCGGGGCTGATTGATACACTGCAAGCTCGACTCGCGCGAGGGGCGCGACCAGGGACGAGCGCGAGGCAGGCATGAAGCAGACCGATCGACGACCCATCGCCGCGCGCAGCAGCGCCTGGGCGCAAGCCGTCACCCTCGCGCTGGTGCGCACCTCGATCACGCCGAACCAGATCTCCTGCGCCAGCGTGCTGTTCGCGCTGGCGGGAGTCGCCGCACTGCTGATGCTGGCCGATCCTTTCGGCAAGCTGCTGTGCGCGGTGGCCATCGTGCTGCGGCTGCTTTGCAACATGTTCGACGGCATGGTTGCGGTCGAGGGCGGCAAGGGTTCGCCGGCGGGCGCGCTGTTCAACGAGATCCCGGACCGGCTGGCCGATTCGCTGTTCCTGGTGGCGCTCGGCTACGCCGCCGGGCTGCCTTGGCTGGGCTGGCTGTGCGCGCTGCTGGCGGCGCTCACCGCCTATGTACGCGTGCTGGGCGGGTCGCTGGGGCTGGCGCAGGATTTCCGCGGGCCGATGGCCAAGCCGCACCGCATGTGGCTGCTGGTGGCGACACTGCTGCTCGCCGCGCTGCTGCCCTCGTGGAGTCGCGAGCTGCTGCTGGGTGGCGCGCTGGTGATCGCCGCGGGCTCGGCGCTGACCTGCATCACGCGCAGCCGCGCGATCGCCTTGCTCCTGCGTGCCGGCGGCGGCGCATGATCACCGCACATGTGCTGGTCGGCCTGGTCCGATTGCTGGTCGGCGCGCACGCGCGATGGATCGGTTGCGAACCATCGCCAGCGCAACGGATCTACTTCGCCAACCACGCCAGCCATCTCGATACGCTGGCGCTGTGGTCGGCGCTGCCGCCGAGGCTGCGCGCACGCACGCGGCCGGTGGCGGCGCGCGACTACTGGGGCCATGGCGGCATCCGCGGCTTCATCGCCGACCACGGCTTTCGCGCCGTCTACATCGAGCGCGATCGCAGCCGCTGCGAAGGGGATCCGCTGCAGCCGCTGCGCGACGCGCTGGATGCCGGCGAGTCGCTGATCATCTTCCCGGAGGGCACCCGCAGCCAGCAGCCGCTGCCGCAGCCGTTCAAGGCCGGGCTGTTCCATCTGGCCCGCGATTACCCGCAGGCGGAACTGGTGCCGGTCTACCTGGACTCGTTGCACCGGAGCATGCCCAAGGGCAGCATGTTGCCGGTGCCGCTGACCTGCGTGGTGCGCTTCGGCCAGGCCATGCGCTTGCAGGCAAACGAAGACAAGGACGAATTCCTCAAGCGCGCCCATGCGGCGGTGGTGGCACTGGCATGACGGCACAGCAGAAGTTCTGGTGGGTGATGGGCGGCGTCTTGGCGCTGTTGCTGCTGGCCAGCACCATCGGCTGGTGGCTGGGCCGGCGGGCGGCACCGGACAGGCGCGAGGTGATCGACAACCTCAACGCGCGCATCCGCGCCTGGTGGTGGATGACCGCGCTGTTGTGCGCCTGTTTCGTGCTGGGCCGCGTCGCCACCCTGGTGTTCTTCGCGCTGGCCTCGTTCTTCGCGCTGCGCGAGTTCGCCACGCTCACGCCGACCCGCCGCGGCGACCACTTGCCGCTGGTGCTGTGTTTCTACCTGGCGATCCCGCTGCAGTACTGGCTGATCGGCATCGACTGGTACGGCCTGTTCGCGATCTGCATTCCGGTCTACGGCTTCCTGCTGTTGCCGGCCATCACCGCGCTCGGCGGCGACACCGAAAACTTCCTCGAGCGCACCACCAAGATCCAGTGGGGCCTGATGCTCACCGTGTACTGCGTGAGCTACGCGCCGGCGGTGTTGCTGTTGCACATCCCCGGCTACCAGGGGCAGAGCCTGCTGTTGATGCTGTATCTGCTGCTGGTGGTGCAGATCAGCGACGTGCTGCAGTACGTGTTCGGCAAGCTGTTCGGGCAGCACAAGCTGGCGCCGCAGGTGAGCCCGTCCAAGACGGTCGAGGGCCTGCTCGGCGGTGGTCTGTCGGCCATCGCGATCGGCGCCTGCCTGTGGTGGATCACGCCGTTCACGTTCTGGGGCTCGGCGGGCATGTCGCTGGTGATCGTGCTGGCCGGCTTTCTCGGCGGACTGGCGCTGTCGGCGGTCAAGCGCAGCATCGGCGCGAAGGACTGGGGCAGCATGATCGAGGGCCACGGCGGCATCCTCGACCGGCTCGACTCGGTCACCTTCGCCGCGCCGATCTTCTTCCACATCGTGCACTATGCATTCATGTGATCCGGGGCCGGATCAGCGGCGATAGGGCGCGAGCAGCCCGGCCGAATCGAACAGCCCCGCCGGCAGCAGGTAGCGCGGATCGCGGCCGGCGGCCAGCAACTGGCGGATGCGGGTGGCGGAAATCTCCAGCGGGGTGACCGCCAGCTCGATCACGCAACCGGCTGGCGCCAGTTGCAGCGCCGCCGCGTCGTCCACCCGGCGATCGGCGATCGCCTGCCGCAACGCGTCCGGCAGCGGCGCCTGCTCACCCGGTCGGCTGAGCACGCCGATGTGCGCCAGGTCGAGCAGCCGCCGCCACTCGTGCCACTCTGGCAGGCCGGCGAAGGCGTCGGCACCGAGCAGCAGGACCAGCGGACGATCGCCCTGCTCGGCGCGCAGGCCGGCCAGCGTGTCGACCGTGTAGGACGCGCCCTCGCGGGCCAGTTCGCGCGCATCCGGGATCAATCGCGACTGCCCGCGCAGCGCCACCTGCAGCATCGCCAGTCGCTGCGCCGCGCTGGCGATCGGCGGCGGACGATGCGGCGGCAGCCCTGCCGGCATCATCAGCACCTCGGCGTCGAGCAGTTCGGCGGCTTCCCATGCCACGCACAGGTGGCCGAGGTGGATCGGATCGAAAGTGCCGCCAAAAATCGCCAGCGGTTTCACGCGAGCGCCTTCGCGGCGCGCGGCTCGGCGATGGCGGCGATCAGCCGTTCGGCTTCCAGCCACGGATCACCCTGCTCGCGGCCCTTGGCCATGCGGTCGATCCGTGCCGCGCGCGCCAGGCATTGCAGCCAGTGTTCGCGCGGCGCACGGCGCAGCGCCTGGCGGAACATCTGCTCGCGCGCTTGCCACAGGCGCTCGGCCTTGGCCTGCGCGGCGAAGTTCTGCGCATTGGCCAGGCGCAGCGCCAGCTGCAACTGGTTGACCAGCCAGCCCATCAGCGCGATCAGCTCATCGCCTTCGGAGCGCAGCCCGGCGAGCACGCGCAGCGCGCGCGCGCCGTCGCCGGCAAAGGCGGCGTCGGTGAGCTTGAACACGTCGTAGCGGGCGCTGTCGGCGACCAGGCTCTCCATCGCGGCCGCGTCGATGCGCCCTTCGCCGTGCAGCACTGCCAGCTTGTCGATCTCCTGCGCCGCCGCCAGCAGGTTGCCCTCGACCCGTTCGGCCAGCAGCGCCACCGCGTCGGCGCTTGCGCCGAGCCCGCGCGACGCCAGCCGCGCCCCGACCCAGGCGTTCCACTCGTGCGGCCGCGGCGCGTTGAACACCACCATGCTGTGCTCGGCATCGAACTTCCTGCTCCAGGCACCGTCGTGCTTGCTGCTCCACTCCATCGCGGTGACCAGCAAGGTGACGTCCGGCGGCGGGTCGGCACAGAACGCCGTGATTGCCTTGGCCCCCTCGACTCCCGGGCGTCCGGTCGGCAAGCGCAGGTCGATCAGGCGGCGACTGGCGAACAGCGACATGCTGGCACCGGCGCGGGCGACGTCGTCCCAGTCGAAATGCTGGCCGACCTCGAGCACCTCGCGCTCGGTGTAGCCAAGCCGCCGTGCCTGCGCGCGCAAGGCGTCGGCAGCTTCCAGCACCAGCAGTTCCTCACCCGCCAGCAAATAGGCCGCGTCGAGTCGATCCGCCGCCAGCGCCTTCGACCACTGGTTCGGATTGAGTGGCATCAGTGCACGCTGGACGCCGCGGCAGGAGCATGGCCGGCTGCCTGCAGGCGGAACATGATCGCCTGCACCATGTCGTCGTCGAGGCTCTTCTGGATCTGCTCGACCTGCGACGCGCTGCCCACCGTGTTGCCGGCGTCGTAGCTGAACTCGCGCGACATGTTGATGGTCTGCAGCGGCACCAGCGTCTGCCCGGCGGCATCGGTGACACCGAACCTGACCGTGTAGTGGATGGCGAACTCGCTGATGCGCGCGTAGCCGCCGGAGGTGAGGGTGTCGGTGCTGAAGGCGGCGGTGGGCACGGCAAGTTCGGCGATGCCGGGGCCGGTCGCGTCTTCGACGGTAACGCCGGCGCGTTCCAGCGCGAGGGTCAGCTGGCGCTGGAAATTGCTGCCGCCGCTGGCGTTCAGATGCACCCGCTGCATCGCCACGGGCAGGCTGGCGTTCTGACGCAGATGAAAACCGCAGGCAGCCAGCGACAGCGCGGCGAGCAGCAGCGACAGCAGGCGAATCCGACGCGCGTTGATGAAGCCCATGGTTGTCATCCTGCGACGATGTTGACGATCTTGCCGGGCACCACGATGACCTTGCGCACCGTCAT
Source organism: uncultured Rhodanobacter sp. (assembly GCA_937906285.1). Taxonomy (GTDB): domain Bacteria; phylum Pseudomonadota; class Gammaproteobacteria; order Xanthomonadales; family Rhodanobacteraceae; genus Rhodanobacter. Next base: position 4,748 of record CALCWL010000086.1, read on the forward strand.
GCCCTCGAGGAACTGCCTGACCTGCGGCTGCGCCCGGGCCAAGGCCTCGGCCTCGTCCTTGCCGGCGTTGACCGGCAGCTCGATGGTACCGCGCAGCTTGCCGTTGACCTGCACCGCCAGTGTCGCGGTATCGCGCACCAGCGCGGCGGGATCGACGCGCGGCCAGGGCTGGTCTTCCAGCACCGTGACCGGATGGCCCAGCACCTGCCACAAGGCGTGGCTGATGTGCGGCACCACCGGATTGAGCAGCAGCACCATCGCCTCCAGCGCCTCGTGGCGCACGGCGCGGCCCTGCTCGCTGGCGTCGGCAAACTTGCCCAGCGCATTGAGCAGCTCCATCAGCGCCGCGATCGCGGTGTTGAACGCGTGGCGCCGGCCGATGTCGTCGCTGACCTTCTGGATGGTCTCGTGCAGCTGGCGGCGCATGGCCTTCTGCCCGGCGTCCAGCTCGGCCGGGTCCACCACCGCATGATCGGGGCCGCCTGCGTGAGCGGTCACCTCGCGCCAGAAGCGCTTGAGGAAACGCGCCATGCCCTCGACGCCGGCCTCGTTCCACTCCAGCGACTGCTCCGGCGGGGCGGCAAACATGGAGAACAGGCGCACCGTGTCGGCGCCGTACTTGGCCACCATCGACTGCGGATCGACGCCGTTGTTCTTGGACTTGGACATCTTCTCGATGCCGCCGATCCGCACCGGCTGCCCGTCGGTCTTGAGTCGCGCGCCGGTGACGCGGCCGTGGTCGTCGCGCTGCACTTCCACGTCGGCCGGGTTGAACCACTCGCGGGAGCCGTCGGCGTTCTCGCGGTAGAACGTCTCGGCGATCACCATGCCCTGGCACAGCAGGTTGGTGGCCGGCTCATCCGTCGCCACCAGGCCTTCGTCGCGCAGCAGCTTGTGATAGAAGCGGAAATACAGCAGGTGCAGGATGGCGTGTTCGATGCCGCCGATGTACTGGTCCACCGGCAGCCAGTAGTTGGCGCGGTCGTCGACCTGGGTCGCGGCGCCCGGTGAGGTGTAGCGCGCGTAGTACCAGCTCGACTCCATGAAGGTGTCGAAGGTGTCGGTCTCGCGCTCGGCGGCGCCGCCGCAATTCGGGCAGGTGGTCTGGCGCCAGGCCGGGTCGGCCTTGATCGGCGATTGCACGCCGGAGAACGCCACGTCCTCGGGCAACAGCACCGGCAGTTGGTCCTCCGGCACCGGCACGTCGCCGCAGGCCGCGCAGCGGATCACCGGGATCGGGCAGCCCCAGTAGCGCTGCCGGCTCACGCCCCAGTCGCGCAGGCGCCAGTTGACCCGGCGCGCACCGCTGCCATCGCGCTCGAAGCGCGTGGCCAGCGCATCGAACGCGCGCTCGAAATCCAGGCCGTCGTACTCGCCGGAATTGACCAGGGTGCCGCGCGCGGTCCAGGCCGCCTCCTCCATGATGCGTCGCTCGAATTCCTGCACCACGCGCAGGGGTGCGGAAACGTCCTGCGCGTCGATGTCGCGGCCCTCCAGCGCGGCCAGCATCGCATCGCTGCCCACGCCCAGCGCCAGTTCGTGGCGGATCTGCTTGAGCGCATCGAGCACCGAGTCGTCGACGATCACCATCCTGATCGGCAGGCTGTACTTCTGCGCGAATTCCCAGTCGCGCTGGTCGTGCCCCGGCACCGCCATCACCGCGCCGGTGCCGTAACCCATCAGCACGAAGTTGGCCACCCAGATCGGCACGCGCTCGCCGCTGATCGGGTGGATCGCGCACAGTCCGGTGTCCATGCCGCGCTTGTCCTGGGTCTCCAGCTCGGCCTCGGACACGCCGCCGTGCTTCAGCTCGGCGATGAAGGCGGCCAGCTTCGGGTTGTCCAGCGCCGCGCGCTGCGCCAGCGGATGCTCGGCGGCGATCGACAGGAAGGTCACGCCCATCAAGGTGTCGGGGCGCGTGGTGAACACGCTCAGCGGCTCACCGCCGCCCTCCAGCGCGAAACGGATCTCCAACCCCTCGCTGCGCCCCAGCCAGTTGCGCTGCATGGTCTTGACCGCGTCGGGCCAGCCCGGCAGCGCGTCAAGGCCGTCCAGCAGCTCCTGCGCGTAGTCGGTGATCTTGAGGAACCACTGCGGGATCTCGCGCTTCTCCACCAGCGCGCCGGTGCGCCAGCCGCGACCGTCGATCACCTGTTCGTTGGCCAGCACGGTCTGGTCGACCGGGTCCCAGTTCACCACCGCGTTCTTGCGGTAGGCCAGGCCCTTTTTCATCAACCGGGTGAACATGCGCTGTTCGTGCACGTAGTAGTCCGGCCGGCAGGTGGCGAACTCGCGCGACCAGTCGAACGCGTAGCCCATCGCCTGCATCTGCGCGCGCATGTGCTCGATGTTGGCGTAGGTCCATTTTGCCGGCGCGGTCTTGTGCTTGATCGCGGCGTTTTCCGCCGGCAGGCCGAACGCGTCCCAGCCCATCGGCTGCAGCACGTTCCTGCCCTGCATGCGCTGGAAGCGGCTGATCACGTCGCCGATGGTGTAGTTGCGCACATGGCCCATGTGCAGCGCGCCGGACGGATACGGCAGCATCGACAGGCAGTAGAACTTGGCCTTGCCGGGCTGTTCGGTCACTTCATAGGCGCGCTGCGCGTTCCAGTACTGCTGCGCGGCGGCCTCCACCGCCTGCGGGCGGTAGGCGGTTTCGTCGGGGTCGGCAGCGGTCGGGGCTTGATTGTCCTGCATGATTTCGGAAGCCATGATGCGGTGGGTGCGCACCGGATCGAACCGGCGGCGGTGAACGGGTCAGACTAGCCCAGCGCGGGGTTTCCGCCAAGGCCGGCACCGCGCCACCATTCACGCAGGAGCGATCAACTCAATCCCCGGGACAGGCGGCCGGCTGGCCGGATGTCAGCGCGCGCGCCACTCCCGCCATCTGTTCCGCCAGCTGGTCCAGCGCCTGCTGGTGGCCCTGCACCAGGGCGTCATAGCCCGGCCCCACGGATGCGCGGATGCGGCTGGTGCACGCCTGGGTGGCCAGCTTGCCGTCGTGGCGCCAGCGCAGCTGCCAGGCACCCTCGATCAGCGCGTGGTCGCCCGGTTGCGAATCGAAGCGGCGCACGTCCAGGCTCACCTGCAGCAGCGGCTTGCCGCTGGCGGCCATGCCGCC
>CALCWL010000087.1 GCA_937906285.1 uncultured Rhodanobacter sp.
CCCGCCAGTGGCACCAGGGCCTCCCGCAGCACGGGCACCATCCCGAGGGTCTTGCGGAACATGGCCGCCAGTTCGGCGAACAAGGGACACCGTGCATCTGCCTGGTAGCGCACCTGGTTGCCCTGCTCGCTGCGCAGCACCAGGCCAGCCCCGACCAACTTGTCCAGTTCGCGCCCGAGCGTGCCCGCATGGCTGCCGGTCAGTCGCGCCAGCTCGCGCTGATGGAAACTTTCCTGCGGGTTCAACAGCAACTGCGCCAACACCCGTTGCCGGGTGGCGGGAAACAGCAGATCCATCAGGGCGGAAGTGTTGCTCATATGGCAACGAATGTAGCTAAATCAGCAACACATGCGCAAGTCCGAGACAACGTCTCGACCCGTCAGCTCTCACCGTAACTGCGCTCAATCAGCGGCAAAGCGCGCTGAAGATCCGCAAGATTGCGCAGGCACAACTCGAGGTCGCCCGTGCCCCATTTACCGATGTTGCGCACGTCGCGGCTGAAGCCAGCCTCCAACGCAACCGTATCGGGGTTCAGCTTGAGCATGACCAGCAGCTTGTCCTTGTAGGGAATCACGCAGGCGAAGTTCTTCAGCCGGCGGAATGCGACATACAGTTTCAGGTGCTTTTCCTGCACGTCATCGCCCAGCGCGAGCAACTGGCTACACAGCGCCTCGTACAAGGCACGGATTTCCGGTTGCGCGTGTTCCAGTTGCTCCGCGGCCGTCTTGTCCTTGCCCACCGGCTTCGTCTTTGCCGGCGTGACGCCGTCCACCGCGTTGTCCTTGACCGCCGTGGCATCGTCCACGCTCACTGCGTTGACCAGGTCGAGCAGCAGCAGGTCGTCGCCGAACAGCTTGTAGCGGATCAGTTCGATATTGCGCGGTATCTGCTGCACCGCGTGCTGGTCGTAGCGGGTGAAGTCGGCCGCGATGCACAGCAGCCGCGTGCCGGTCCAGTCGATCTCGTCGGCCACGTCCTTGCCCAGCTTCTCCATCACCAGCCACTGGAATTCGGCGCGGTGATCGAGCAGCCAGTCCAGGTAGAACAGGCCCTGGCTCATCACGTTCTCGTTGCTGTGGCGCTTGTACTCGATGATGACCGGGCAGCCGTTCTCGTCCAGGCCCAGCGAATCGATGCGGCCGCGATGCGTCTTGCCGGTGGCGTATTCGCTGGCAAGGAAGCGCACGCCCAGGAAGGTCGGCATCTGCGCCTCGATCAGGGACTGCAACTGCTTCTCGACCGAGGCGGCGCGGCCGGATAGTTCCACCGCCGCGCCGCCGGTCAGGCGGAACAACTGGATATCGCTCATCCCCTACTCCCTGTGATTCCTTGAATCCCCATTACTGGTGCAACCCTGCCGGATGCGGCTAGCCGATGAGTCCATTGACCAGCACGCCACCACCGAACTTTGCAATGGCGCGACCGATCTTGCGCAGTTGACTCGGCGGCTCTTGCAGTTGCAGCGGGTACACGTCGCAGCCGGTTCAACGTGCCGTCGATCAACGAACGGGCGCACCAGAGGTCATCGTGACGTTCGCCGTCGTAGAGCGGCAGCAGGTTGGCGATGAAGCCGACCATCGCTTCGCTCTTGCCGCTCATGCGGCCTGCCTCACGTCGATCTTGCCGGTGACGGCGGCGGCGATCAGGGCGCTGCGGCGTTCTTTGAGTAGGGCGATGGCTTGAACCGATGAGGCATAGAGCGCATCGAGCCTTGCGCTTTCGTTGTCGACGAAGGAGAGAATTGATGCTTGCTCGTCGGCCGGCGGCAGGAGAATGGGGAGCTCCATGATGTTCGTGGAAGAGATCGACGCAAGGTTGGTGCTTTGCTTGGAGCGTCCCATGAAATAGAACTGGGCGTATTGCGAGCCAGTGATCTGGTTGAGCCATTGTGGGCTGACTGCATGCGGCCGAACAGCAAAGACATGGTTCTGGTGAATGCAGTCCTCGATTTCGGCGTTCCAAATGGCACCACGCCCGAGCTTGTCAAAATCACCACCCTCGTTCATCAGCACGTCGCCAGCCTGGAGGCGGTATCGGTCAAGCTGTTCCGGTTCGATGTCGATCATCGCGACTTCATCCAATGCAAGGTGCCCGTCTTGAACATTGGCAACACGTAAATAGGGAACCGCGATAGTTTCCTTTCCTTGGGTATCTTTGCCTTTCGCAATACCAGTCTGCACGACAGCCACAAACTTTAGGCGTGTAATCTCCCAATGCGCTGGCACTTCGCCCAGCCACGGCACGCCGGAGTCTTTCATCGGGGCGTTGGGGTTGAGGCCGCGGGTGACGGCGTGGGAGATGGTGGCCTGGCGCTTTTCGGCCAGCAGGGTCAGCAGCTTTTCCTGCTCGGCAATCAACGCATCGATCTTGCCGGTCTCGCGGTCGAGGAAGGTGGCGATGGCGAGCTGTTCTGTAGTCGGCGGTCTCGGGATGGTCATGCGACCAATTTGATCGAAGTTAAGACCTTCTCTAGCAGCACCATTTTGCGCGAGGTCAATCTGACTCTTGATCGTCATGGACCTGAAAGTCCACCCGACAAAGGGAATCTGCAAAGCGTCTTTCAGACGAACCACGCAGACGTGTTGGTTTACGTTTGCTGAGGGCAGCCCGTTCGGCACGAGGCAAGATCGACCGATTGAAGCGCCGGTTATGTTTAACAGTATGTCGCCGGATTGAGTCCGACTCGCAGCCATACTCTCGTCCACCTCCTTAGAAATAAAAACTACGTCTTCCAGGCGGAGCCCTTCGTCGTAAACGTTCTGACTTCGTAGGAACATCACCCCTTCCTCAACGTAGGTTTCGCTCCCACCTAGCGGAGTTTTCCCACTCGAAATTCTGGATGTGAGGTGCTTGACGCTGCTGGTTTCCCAATGCGACGGCATCTCTCCCAGCCAAGCCACCACACTGTCCTTGTACTCCGCGTACCTCGGCAAGCTCATTCCGCCAACTCCCCCAGCATCGCCATGATCCGCGCCGACAGGCCCTTCAGTTCCTCGTCGATGGCGTGCAGATCGCGCGGCGGCTCGAACACGTAGAAGTGGCGATTGAAGGGGATCTCGTAGCCGACCTTGGCTTTCGTTTCGTCGATCCAGGCGTCGGGCGCATGCGGCAGCACCTCGCGCTTGAAATAGGCCTTGATGTCCTCGCCCAATGGGACGTTCTCGGTGTCGCGCAGCGAACTGTCCGGCTGCGGCTTGCCCTTGGCCTTGCCCTTCTGGCCCAGCACGAGCTTGCCCTGCTCGTCGCGCAGCGGGCGCTCGACGGTGATGGTGGTGTAGCCGAAGTCCTCGTTCCTGAAGATGCGTGCGATCGGCGCGATCTTGACCTTGCCGCCGGCGGGCGGCTCGGGGGCGAATTCGGCGGCGGCGATCACCTGGCGGCCGGTTTCCTTGCCGTCGGCGTCGAACACGGTGGCCAGCTCGGCTTCGGCGAAGTCGCCAAACAAGCGGGTGACGATGGCGATGTGTTCGTCGCTCATCTCCTTGCGCTTGCTGCCGAGGCTCTTGCGCATCTTCTGCCAGAAGCTGCCGGCGTCGATCAGCTGCACGTAGCCCTTGCGGTCGGCGGGCTTCTTGTTGGAGATGATCCACACGTAGGTGGCGATGCCGGTGTTGTAGAACATGTCGATGGGCAGGCCGATGATGGCTTCCACCAGGTCGTTTTCCAGCACGTAGCGGCGGATCTCGCTCTCGCCGCTGCCGGCGCCGCCGGTGAACAGCGGCGAGCCGTTGAGCACGATGCCGAAGCGGCTGCCGCCGTCCTTCGCCGGTCGCATCTTGGCCAGCAGATGCAGCAGGAACAGCATGGAGCCGTCGGACACGCGCGGCAGGCCCGGGCCGAAGCGGCCGTCGAAGCCCTTCTCCTCGTGCTCCTTGCGCACCGCCTTCTCGACCTTCTTCCACTCCACGCCGAACGGCGGATTGGACAGCATGTAGTCGAATTTCAGGCCGCCGTGGCCGTCCTCGCTGAGCGTGTTGCCGGCGACGATGTTGGCCACGTCCTGGCCGCGGATCAGCATGTCGGCCTTGCAGATGGCGTAGGACTCGTCGTTCAGCTCCTGCCCGTAGAGAACGAGCTTGGCGTCGGGGTTGTGCTGCAGCAGGTGCTCGGCGGCGACCGAGAGCATGCCGCCGGTGCCTGCCGTCGGGTCATAGATCGTGCGCACCACGGCGTGGCCGGGTTCGAGCACGTCGTCGTCCTCGATGAAGATGAGGTTGACCATCAGCCGGATCACTTCGCGCGGGGTGAAGTGCTCGCCGGCGGTTTCGTTGGATAGCTCCGCGAACTTGCGGATCAGCTCCTCGAACACCAGGCCCATCTGCGCGTTGTCCACTTCGTGCGGGTGCAGGTTGACGTGGGCGAACTTCTCGGTGACCAGGTACAGCAGGTTGGCCTTGCCCAGGCGCTCGACCTGCGTGTGGAAGTCGAAGCGCTCGAAGATGTCGCGCACCGCGGGCGAGAAACCCTGGATGTAGCTGTAGAGGTTCTGGCGGATGTGGTCCTGGTCGCCCAGCAGCGTGGGCAGGTCGAGTTTCGAGGTGTTGTAGAACGACTGCTTCGCCTTGCGCAGCAGGAACGGATCGGGATTGAGGCCGGCCTTGCTCTTGGCCTCGAACTCGGCCAGCACCGCCGGCTTGGTCGGCGCCAGCACGCAATCGAGACGGCGCAGCACGGTGAACGGCAGGATCACGCGACCGTATTCGGACTGTTTGTAATCACCGCGCAGCAGGTCGGCAACGGACCAGATCAGGGCGGAAAGCGAGGCTTGGTTCATGACTTGCGGAACATTCCTTGATCGACGGCGTGGCGGCAGCGATGTGCCGTCCGCCTCGGTTGCATGAAGATCATGCCTGCAGGGAGGCGAGCAGGCGTTGCGCGTTCTGGTTGATGGCTATCTGGGCTTTTTCGATCCGCGCCTGGCCGGCACCCTGCTCCATCAGCGTGTTTGCCGTGCCGGCCATGGCGTGCAGCACCAAACCGGCAAGCTCGATCACTCGGCGCTGCACGAAACGCGGTGCATAGCCGGTCGCTTCGGCGAACCGTTGCCAGTCGGCGGCGCTCACTTCGTCGATGCGCGCCGCGTTGCCGATGCCCAGCGCGGGTTTTCGTTCGATCAGCTGCTCTGATATCGCGATGGTCGGCACCAGATCGTAGAACGGCGCCAGGCGACGCAGGCCATCCGGGCCGCAAAGCAGGGCGAGGTTCTTGGCGTGCGCGTCGGCGTTGCCGATGATCACGTTGAAAATCACCCAGTCCAGCAGCGCCTGCACGGCGACGGGACCCAGCCGCAGTTGCTGGCGAATCAAGTGGGCGCACAGGGCCAGCGTCGGACCACCACCGGCTTCGTACTTGAGCTCGCCCGGATAGCCCAGCGCCTGGCAGAAGTCTTCCTGATGCAGGCGGGCGAGATCGCCGTTCTTCGCGACGTGACGATCGTAGCGTTCGACCAGCAGTGCCTTGTGCCCGGCCACGGCGACGATCGAGGATGCTGCCACCTGCAGGCCTGCGGCACGCGCGAGCGCGAGGCCGAACGCCTCGAAATCGCGCAGGCCGCGGATGCGCAGGCTGTCCGGCTTGAGGATGTGCGTGGTGATCTCGCCGATCACGGGGAGCCGGATGGAACCGTCGGCGCCGAGCACGACGGCGATCTTGTCCTGCGCACCGGCGAGCGACAGCCTGCGCGGTGTACCCATCAGCGCCAGGGAAGCCTCGCCGGTTTCGCCACCCTGTGCGGCGAGCAGGGCTTCCAGGTCCAGCGAGACATCCGTTGGACCCGCCACGGGGGCATCGGGCGGCACGATGCTGACCGCACCGGCGCACTCGCCGCCGATCGCGGCCAGCAACTCGAAGTCGTCCCACACCGGAATGCGCAGTCGTGCCGCAATGGCCTCGCGCACCGGGCCTTCGGGCAACAGGTTGCCGAACCAGTTGCGGGCCATGGCTCCGACAAACGGCTCCGCGCGCAGTGGCAGGCTCACCGACAAGGCGACCGGCTGCACCGACGCCAGGTACTCGGCGGCGTAGGTGAAACGCCAATCTTCCGGCGCGCGGACTTCGCCGGCGATGCCCAACTCGCCTATATGCCGGTCAAACAGCCGGACCTGGAGCCTGTCGGTCACGACCCGCCTCCGACCTGTATGCGCAGACCCAGCACGGCAAGCACCCCAAGCACCTTGTTCAAGGCCACGTTGGGCTTGCCTCGTTCCAGTTCGCTGATGAAGCGCAACCCCGTACCCGACAGGCCGGCCAACTGGGTTTGCGTCAGGCCGTGCCGTCGACGTGCTTCGCGAATGGCCTGCGCAATCATCTCGACGTCGGGAGAGACCGCGAGGCCTTTTCCCGATCGGGGTAATGGCGTGTTCATGGTCGTCCGCCTTGGCTAATTATCCCGACCGGGATAATTGCTCGCGCAACCAAGCGAGTCAAGAGAAATTATCCCGATCGGGAACAATGATCGAGGTGACGGGCGCAGCCTGGCCGTGGAGCGAAAGCCGTGCAATGGACGAGGAGGATCGAACAATCGTCTTTTTGCACGCCATTCCCGCGAAGGCGGGAATGGCGTCATCGGTCTCTTTCGGGATTCCCTACGGAGACAGAGACGTGCGCGCCTCTGCCCCGGCCAGCTCGTGCATCCAGCCCACCGTGGCATCAAGCACCTTGGCGACGCGCACCTCGCGCGCCGCGAAGATTTCCGCCAGCGAGTGGTAGTAGCCGAGCGTGCCGGCGCGGCCGCCGGTGAAGCGGTCGAACACGCGGGTGCCGACTTCCGGGTCTTCCAGGTCCTGCACGATGGCGCGGGCGTTGTGGAGTTTGTCGCAGGCGGAGACCAGCAACGTGGCTTTCGGGGCCTGCTTCAGGTGTGCGAGGTAGGCGAGTTTGCGCTCGATCCAGTCGCGGCGCTTGGCTTCCGGATCGGTGTGGCCGGCCTTGCCTCCGGCGGTGCCGTCGGTGCAGTCCTTGACGATGTCGGCGACGGCGTCACCGAACTGCGCGCGGATCATTGCTTCGTGTGCTTCGCCGCAATCTTCCAGCGCATCGTGCAATAGGCCCGCGATGGCCTGGTCTTCATTTCCGCCGAACTCGATCACCAGGCTGGCCACACCGAGCAGGTGGTAGATGTAAGGGATGCTGGAGCCCTTGCGGAATTGCGCGGCGTGCGCAATGCGGGCGTAGTCGACGGCGCGGCTGAAGCGGTCGGTGAATGCGGTCATGCTGCCCCCTGTGGCGATGTCATCGTCGTTGATGGTGACGATGGCGTGTCGCAAAGGCTGAGAGCGCAGCGGAGTCGTCGACGGCAACGCGGATTCGCTCAGGAGGGCTTCGCCGCCGGAAAAGCAAAACGCCCCATCGGGGCGCTTGCTGCATTGGCGGAGAGAGTGGGATTCGAACCCACGGTAGGCTTGCACCTACGGCAGTTTTCAAGACTGCTGCCTTAAACCGCTCGGCCATCTCTCCCGAGAACCTTGCATGGCGGCCTTGCGCTGCCAAAGAGGCGGCGAGTTTATCAGGAACCCGGCGTGGGACGGCCGTTGCCACCTTTCCTGGACAGCGCCATCAGGCAGCCGATCAGGATCGCTACCGGGATCAGCGCGCCGAGCAGCGGCAGCAGCAGCACCGGTTCGCGCACGACCATCGGCACCAGTTGGGTGGCGCCGGCGAAGGCGATGACGGCGAGGCGCCGGCGGCGGCTGTGGCGGGCGAACCAGAAGCTGGCGAGGACCAGGGCCAGCGCGACCATCGAGAGATCGAGGTCGACGGTGGGCAGGTGCCAGACGCCGT
>CALCWL010000088.1 GCA_937906285.1 uncultured Rhodanobacter sp.
CGACCCCGACCTTGGCAAGGTCGTGCTCTACCAACTGAGCTATTCCCGCATCGGAGCCGCGCATTCTAATACGTGAATCGGCGTCGTCAAGTCGGTTTGCCCGAGGTATCGTCGCGCAGCATCGGCCACGCCGCACGCAGGTAGTACAGCCCCGACCAGATGGTCAGAATGCCGGCGATCACCAGCAGTCCTTCGCCGATGTGATACAGCCGCAGCGCCGTCGCCTCCTTCTCGTGCTGCACGATCAGGACCACCAGCGCCACCATCTGCATCACGGTCTTGAGCTTGCCGATCATCGCGACCTTCACGGTGGCGCTCATACCGATCTTGGCCATCCATTCACGCAGGGCCGAGACGCTGATCTCGCGCCCGACGATGACCGCCGCCGTCACCGCCATCAGGATGCCCGACCAGCCGCTGCTCGGATGCGACTGCACCAGCAGGAACAACGTCACGGCTACCATCAGCTTGTCCGCCACCGGGTCGAGAAAGGCCCCGAACGCCGAAGTGAGCTTCATTCGCCGGGCGAGGTAGCCGTCCAGCCAGTCGGTGATGGCGGCCAGGATGAACACGATGGCGGCCGTGATGTTGTGGCCGCGGAACGGCAGGTAGAACACCACGACCATGACGGGCAGCAAGGCCACACGGAAAAGGGTCAGCCAGGTCGGCAGGTTGATGCGCATGATTCGTCCTGAGGGTTTGTTGCAGTTTCGCACGCTGGCGTGCTGCTGCCACGTGACGGCATGGGCCGGCATTCAGCCGTGCAGGCTGGCATAGATCTTTTCGGCCAGGTTCCGGTCGATGCCCTTCACCTGCATCAGCTCCTCCACCCCCGCCGCCTCCACCCCCTGCATGCCGCCAAAGGCCTTCAGCAGCAGCGACCTGCGCCGCGCACCGATGCCCGGGATGTCTTCCAGCACGCTGCGCTCACGCGCTTTCTCGCGTCGCTTGCGATGACCGCTGATGGCAAAGCGATGAGCCTCGTCGCGCACTGCCGCGACCAGGTGCAATGCGGGCGAGGACGAGCCGGGGTGCAGCTCGCGGCCCACGCTGCCTGCCTCATGCCGCGCCAGCACCAGGGTTTCCTCGCCGGCGCGGCGGCCCGGCCCCTTGGCCACGCCGATCACCTCGATGCCGTCCACGCCCAGGTCGCACAACACCTCCAGCGCCTGCGCCACCTGGCCGGCGCCGCCGTCGATCAGCAGCACGTCAGGACGCACGCCCTCGCCCTCGGCTACTTTGCGAAAACGTCGGGTCAGCGCCTGGTGCATGGCCGCGTAGTCGTCGCCGGGCGTGATGCCGGCAATGTTGAAGCGGCGGTAATGCGATTTCTCGGGACCTTCCGGGCCGAACACCACGCACGAGGCTACCGTGAGCTCGCCCATCGTGTGGCTGATGTCGAAGCATTCGATCCGGCGCGGCATGCTCTCCAGGCCCAGCACCTTCTGCAGATCGTCGAAACGCGTGCCCAGCGTCTGCCGGCTGGCCAGTCGCGCGGTAAGCGAGGCCTGGGCGTTGCGCTCGGCCATCTGCAGGAACTGCGCACGATCCCCGCGCACGCTGGACTTCAGCTCCACCGCATGGCCGGCATGCTGGCCCAGTACCTCGGCGAGCAGGGTCTGGTCGGGCAGCGCCATGCCCAGGATCAACTCGCGCGGCACCGGCCGGTCCAGGTAGTACTGCGCAATGAACTGCGCCAGCACGTCGGCCGGCGTCGCGTCCAGCGGCAGCCGCGGGAAGAAGTCCCGTGTCCCCAGGCTGATGCCATTGCGGAAGAACAGCACGCTGACGCAGGCCATGCCGGCCTCGATGCGACAGGCGAGCACGTCCATGTCGGCGCTGGCGCCGCGCACGTGGTTCTGCGCCTGCAGCTGGCGCAACGCGGCCACCTGGTCGCGCAGTTTCGCGGCACGCTCGAACTGCAGCGACTGGCTGGCCTGCTCCATCGACTCGGCCAGTTCGTCGATCACCGCGTTGCTGCGCCCTTCCAGGAACATCTCGGCATGGCGCACGTCCTGGCGATAATCCTCGACGCTGATCAGTCCCACGCACGGCGCGCTGCAGCGGCCGATCTGGTACAGCAGGCAGGGGCGCGTGCGGTTGCGGAAGTAGCTGTCCTCGCACTGGCGCACCTTGAACAGCTTCTGCATCAGGTTGAGGCTTTCGCGCACCGCATGGGCGCTGGGATACGGCCCGAAATAGCGACCCGGCAGGTTTTTCGCGCCGCGGTGGAAAGCCAGCCGCGGATAGTCCTCGCCGCTGGAGAGGTAGATGTAGGGGTAGCTCTTGTCGTCGCGCAGCAGGATGTTGTAGCGCGGCTTGAGCGACTTGATCAGCTGCGATTCCAGCAGCAGCGCCTCGCCCTCGGTACGCGTCACCGTGATCTCGACGCGGGCGATCTGCGCCACCATCGCGGCGATGCGCGCCTCCGTCGGCGGCTTCAGGAAATAGCTGCCGACGCGCTTCTTCAGGTTGCCGGCCTTGCCTACGTAAAGCAGTTCGCCCGCCGCGTCGAAGTGACGATAGACGCCCGGCGAAGTAGTGAGCGTGCGGACGAAAGCCTTGCCGTCGAAGGGGAGCGGATGCGGGGGCTGCATGGGGGGGATTCTAGCGGGAGCGGATGGCGACGCTCCCGATATGGAGCTTCACGGATGCGAGCGCAACCACAGCTCGGCGCGTTCCAGGTCCGCCTCGGTATCGATGCCTGGGGGAAACGGCTCGGGGGTCAGTCGCACCGCGATCGGGTAACCGTGCTCGAGCACGCGCAACTGCTCCAGCGATTCGGTCTGTTCCAGCGGGGTATGCGACAGCTGCGTGTAGCGACGCAGGAATCCGGCCCGATAGGCATAGATGCCGATGTGGCGCAGAAACGGCGTGCCCGACGGCAGCGCGTGCCGGTCCACCGCGAACGCGTCGCGCGCCCACGGCAGCGGCGCGCGGCTGAAATACAGCGCGCGCCCGTTGCCGGTGCGCACCACTTTCACGACGTTCGGATCGAACAGCTCCTCGGCGTCGATGATCGGCGTGGCCAGCGTGGCCATCGGCGCATCGTCGCCCGCCAGCGCCTGGGCAACCGCACGGATGCCGGCGGCCGGCGCGAACGGTTCGTCGCCTTGCAGGTTGACCACGATGCTGTCGTCGTCCCAGCCGAGCTGCTCCGCGCATTCGGCCAGCCGGTCGCTGCCGGAGGCGTGGTCGCGGCGGGTCATGCAGATCTGCACCTCGTGCTGGCTGGCCAGCGCCTCGGCGATCCGCTCGTCGTCGACCGCCACCACCACGCGGCCGGCGCCGGCCTGCAGCGCGCGCTGCGCCACGCGCACGACCATCGACACCCCGCCGATGTCGCGCAGGGGCTTGCCGGGCAACCGGGTCGAGCCATGCCGGGCCGGGATGGCCACGATGAAGGGAGGTGAGGCAAGCGGCATGAGTCAATTCCGAGGTGCGCGCCAATGCGCATCCCCACGATACAACGAGTATCGCAACGGGTTCAGCCCGCCTCGCTCAGGGCGAACCCGCAGCCGTTGGCCAGCGCGCGAAAGCCCGGGAACGAGGTGGCCACATGACGGCAGTCATTGATCCGCACCGGACCGGCCGCGCGCAAGCCAGCCACCGCGAAGCTCATCGCGATGCGATGGTCGGTGAGGCTTTCCACCGTGCCCGCGCCGATCGGCCCGCCGTCGATGACCGCGCCATCCGGGGTTTCCTCGACTGCCACGCCCAGCGCGCGCAGGCCCGCCGCCATCGTCGCGATGCGATCGGACTCCTTCACCCGCAACTCGGCCGCGCCGCGGATCACCGTGCGCCCCGATGCGGCGGCAGCAGCGATGAACAGGATCGGGAACTCATCGATCATGTCCGGCACCAGCGCGGCGGGCAACTCGACGCCATGCAACGGCGCGTGGTGGACCACCAGGTCGCCCACCGGCTCGCCGCCGGCCTCGCGCTCCCGTTCCACCACGATATCCGCGCCCATCAGGCGCAACGCCTGCAGCAGGCCGGTGCGGCGCGGATTGAGGCCCACTCCCGGCAGGCGCAGTTGCGAACCCGGCACGATGCCGGCGGCGACCAGGAAGAACGCCGCCGACGAGAAATCCGCCGGCACCTCGACGTCGACGGCGCGCAAGGCGTGGCCGCCGTCGAGCCGGGCACGACCCGGCGCGAACTCGATCGGCCAGCCGAACGCGGCCAGCATGCGTTCGGTGTAGTCGCGGGTCGGGTGCGGTTCGAGGATCTCGGTGGTGCCCTGCGCGTACAGGCCCGCCAGCAGCAGGGCGGACTTCACCTGAGCGCTGGCCACGGGCAACTCGTAGCGGATGCCGCGCAAGGCGCCGCCGCCGTGAAGCCGCAGCGGCGGCAGGCCGCCATGGCTGTCGATGCGTGCGCCCATCTGCGTCAGCGGCTCGGTCACCCGACGCATCGGACGCTTCGACAGTGAAGCGTCGCCCACCAGCACGCTGTCGAACGACTGCCCGGCCAGCAGGCCGGCCAGCAGGCGCATGCCGGTACCGGCATTGCCGCAGTCCAGCGGCTGCGTGGCGGCGTGCAGGCCGCGCAGGCCGACTCCGTGAACGATGCGCTCGCCATCGCTCGGGGTTTCGATGCGCACCCCGAGCTGGGCCAGCACCGCGGCTGTGGCGCGCGTGTCCTCGCCTTCAAGAAAGCCTCGAACATGCGAACGTCCCTCGGCGATAGCCGCCAGCATCAGCGCCCGATGCGAGATCGACTTGTCGCCCGGCACGGCGACGCTGCCGTGCAAGGGACCACCCGCGCCGCTGTGCCAGTCCAGCCGTGCGCTCAAGGCAAGGCCACCGGGTAGGAGCCGAGGACGCGGATCGACGCGGCCGACTCGCCGATGTCGTGCACGGCGGCCTGCAGCGCGTCGTCTTCGATGTGGCCGGAGACGTCGATGAAGAATGCGTACTGCCACTTGCCGGTGTGCGCCGGGCGCGACTCGATCCGGTTAAGGCTGATGCCGTGCCTGGCGAACGGGCTGAGCACGTCGTACAGTGCGCCCGGCTTGTCGTTGACCGTGACCAGCAGCGAGGT
>CALCWL010000089.1 GCA_937906285.1 uncultured Rhodanobacter sp.
ACGCTGGTGATCTGCACCGTCACCGACTCCTTGCCGATGCGCGCGAACGGATCGTTCACGCGGGCGTACTCGTTGAGCACCACGGCGCCCTTGTCGGTGGTGTAGTCGTAGGCGTCCAGCCAGTTCTGCCGCACCACGATCGGGTCGATGGACAGCGAGCGCACCAGGCCGATGAAGCGGCCCAGGTGGTAGGCGATCTGCGCATCGCTGGGCCGGTACGGCGTAGCGGCCTCGCCCACGGCGCGCACTTGGCCCGCGTTGTCCACCTCGATGACATAGGGTGTCACGATGGATTGCGCCGAGCGCCAGACCAGGCCCCCGGCCATCAGCACGGCCAGCGTGAGACAGCCGAAGGCCATGAAACGCCAGTTCTTCGCCTGCACGCGGGCCGAGCCGATGCGCTCGTCCCACACCTGTGCGGCGGATTGGTACGGAGTAGCAGGCTGCGGCGTGTCGGCATAGCGCACCTGCGGTCGTTTGAATCGCATGGGTGTTCTCCTTGAAGATCAGGAATCGGAATCGCGCAGACTCGGCCCCTGGCTGGAACTGCCGCCGTCGCCCCCGCGCAGCGTGTGGGCGGCGGTGGTTGCGGCATGGGTGAGTTGCTGGCGGCGATGCAGGCGTTTGGCCCAGGCGGGTTGCTCCTGCGGCGCGGTGGAGGGCGTATCACCACCAGACGCTGGGCCGCCCGATGCGGCGGCTGTACCGCCTCCCGCCGAAGTCGTGCCTTCCTGGCGGAAAGCTGCGGCGGCACGTTCCTTCATCGAACGCGCGCCATCGGCCACCTTCTGCCCGGCTGCCTGAGCGCCTGTCTTGGCGACATTGCCGAAGCCCGCAGCGGCACCCTTGAGGCCGCCGCCGGCCGAAGCGGAACCGGCCTGGAACGCCGACCGTGCACTGCTGGCAGCCCCAGCGGCAGCCCGCGCGCCGCTGCCGGCCAGCTTGGCGGCAGCGGGCGCCATGCGCGCTCCAGCAGCTACCGCGCCGCCGACGCCCGTGGCTGCGGCGCCGACGGCAACGGCAGCGCCCGCAGCGCCCAGCGCAGCACCGGCCATCGCACCCGCGCCAAGCTGCGGCCCGCCAGACACCAGCCCGGTTGCAATGCCTGGCCCGAAGATGCCCAAGGCCAGCAGGGTCAGCGAGGCCAGCATCACGACCACGGAGTGGTCGATGGATGGCTCGGCGGGATGTACCTGAAACTCGGCGAACAGCCCCGAGCCGATGCCCACAATGACGGCGAGCACCAGCACCTTGATGCCGGACGACACCACGTTGCCCAGCACCTTTTCGGCGAGGAACGCGGTCTTGTTCCACAGCGCGAACGGCACCAGCACGAAGCCGGCGAGCGTGGTCAGCTTGAACTCGATCAGCGTGATGAAAAGCTGGATCGCCAGCACGAAGAAGCACA
>CALCWL010000090.1 GCA_937906285.1 uncultured Rhodanobacter sp.
CCGGCGCCAGCGGCAGCACCGAGCGGATGATGGCCTCGGCGGCGGTGGCCTGCGGATCGAGCCGGCTCAGCGTGCCCTGCCGCCAGCGGTAAAGCCCAGCGGAGCTGCCGAGCAGGAAATCGTCGTTGCCGAGCTCGTGGATGTCGTTGATCTGCAGGTTGCGCAGGCCTTGCAGTGCGGGCGGAGTGACGTCCACGCCGCGCTCGAACACCGCGATGCCGCCTCGCGTACCCACCCACAAGCGCTGGCGGCGGTCGTAGTACAGCTCGTAGGCAGACGGGTTGGGCAGCGCGCTGCCGGGAATCAGCGTGCGCACCTGCCTGCCGTCGAAAACCTCCACGTCGGAATTGGTGCCGAACACGATGGAGCCATCGGGTGCGCGCAGCACGCTCCACACCAGCGGGTCGCGCACGCCGTCGCGCAGCGACACGCGCCGGGTCCAGCCATTCCAGATGCGGTAGAGGCCGCGGGTGTAGGTGCCCAGCCACAGGTTGCCGTCGCGGTCCTCCAGCATGCGGTGTACCCACGGACGGCGCCGGGCATCGATCTCCTCGCGCTCCAGCTCGCCGCCCGGCAGGCGGCGGTACAGCGCGTTGGCGGTGGCGATCCACAGCGAGCCGCCGCGATCGGTGAGCAGGCTCTCGATCGGCGCGGCATCGATCGCTTCGCCCAGCCCTGCCGCAACCCACTGCCCATCCACGATCCGCACCAGGCCGGCCGAGGTGCCCAGCCACAACTGGCCGTCCTGCAGTGCCAGATGATTGACCGCCACCCGCTGCCATGCCGCCGGCCCGGCCGCAATGCAGCTTTCCGTGCCCGCTGCGGCGCTGTCGGCGCGGCGGCAGACGCGGCCGGTGCCGCCGATCCACAGATGACCGCCGCCACGCAGCAGGCTGAAGACCGGCCCGGCACTGCCGCCGGTCGACACGATCCGGCCATCATGCAGCCGCTGCACGCCGTCGGCGGTGGCCAGCAGCGGCGTGCCGTCGCCGGCGTCGATGATCGCGTTGACCGCAGCTCCGCCCATCGCCTTGAAGTGCCCGTCGCGCTGCTCGATCAGGCCGCGCGCGCCACCGAACCAGACGCCGCCGCGCGGGCCGGCCCAGACCGCGTTGAGCATGCTGGTATCCACGCCGGTGTTGGCGCGGTCGTAGCGCACGAAGCGTGCGCCGTCGAAACGCGCCACGGCCGATTGCGTGTTGATCCACAGGAATCCGGCGCGGTCCTCGGCCAGGCCCAGCACGGTGATTTGCGGCAAGCCCTGTTCCACGCCCCAGTGGTCGAGCACGTAGGAATGGAACGGCTGCTGCGGGTCCATCGCCCGTGCCGGCGGCATGACCACCAGCCAGCCGGTCGACATCAGCAGGAGTGCCAGCAGCACCCGCGATCCCACTCCCCCTGTCACGCGTCCCCCTTCATCCCGCCCTGCCGCCAGCCCGTGGCCATGGTCGATCTTGCCTGCCGGGATGGGTCCAGACAAGCGCCGTACCTCGGCGCGTTCTTCACGTCCGTGAAGCGAAACGCCCGCCGCGAACGCTCCCCGGATCACGCGCAAGGGCAACGCGGGCGTCGATCTCAACCCGATGCCGGCGACTCCGCGTCGGCGGCAAAGGCGAAGCCCAGCGCGTCGGTGACCCCGCGCACGCCAGCGCGCAACTGCTCCAGCGCGGCGTCGCGCGGAGCGATGCGCGAGCGCAGGTCGAGCGTGCAGGCCAGCGCGCGCTGCAGCAGGCCAGCGTGCGCCGCCGCCAATGTCGCCGCCTGGTCGTCGTCGAGCAGGCCGGCGACGCGGCAGGCCTCGATCAGCCCGGCGTTGGCAGTGATGCCAAGCAGGGCCGGCTGTCGCGCCGCGTGCGCCAGCACCAGTCCCTGCAGCGCGAACTCGATGTCGAGCAGGCCGCCGAGGCCCTGCTTCAGGTCGAACTGGTGCTCGTCTGAACGGTCGCGTTCGGCGCGCCAGCGCTGCCGCATGCTGGCCACTTCGGTGAGCACCGCGGCGGGCTCGCGCGGCACGGCGAGGACATCGCGACGCACCGCCGCCAACTCGGCGTTGAGTGCCGCGTCGCCGGCCACCGGGCGCGCGCGCAGCAGCGCCTGGTGTTCCCACGTCCACGCGCGGCTTTGCTGGTAGGCCACGAACGCATCGAGGCTGCTCACCAGCAGACCCTTGGAGCCGTCCGGACGCAGCCGCGTGTCCACTTCGTACAGGCGGCCGGCACGGGTCAGCACGGTCAGCCAGTTCATCACCCGCTGGGCCAGCCGCTGATACCAGCGGTAGCCTTCCAGCGGACGCTCGCCATCGCTCATCGCCTGCGCGCGCTGGCCGTCGAACACGAACACCAGATCCAGGTCCGAGGCGAAACCCAGTTCTTCGCCGCCGAGGCTGCCGTAGCCGAGCACGGCAAAACCCGACCCCACGCCGGGCAGGCGGCCGTGCCGCGCCACGAGGTCGCGCTCGGCCAGCGCCAGCACCGCACCGACCACCGACTCGGCCAGCGCGGCCAACCGGCGCGCGGTGGCTTCGGCGTCGACGCGGCCGTCGCTGAAGGCCAGCCCCAGCCGGAACGCGGTGGACGAGCGGAACTCGGTGATCCGCTCCAGCTCGGTCTCGGCGTCACGCTCGTCCAGCGTGCCAAGCACGCGGGTGATCTCGGCGGCGATGTCGGCGCGACGCAGCGGCAGCTGGTCGATGCGCGGATCGAGCACGTCGTCCAGCAGCAACGGCTGGGCAATGACGCGTTCGGCGAGAAAGGCGCTGTCGGCGAACAGCCGCACCAGCCGGCGCCGCGCCGCGGGCTGCTCGTCCAGCAGCGCGAGATAGGCCGAGCGCCGCGCCACCGCCTGCATCAGCCGGCACAGCCGCAGCAGCGCGGGCACCGGTGCCGGGGTGTTGCGCGCGGCGCCGAGCAGTTGCGGCAGCAACCGGTCGAGCCGTTCGCGCGAACGCGGCGACATCGCGCGCACCGAGGCGGCTTGCGGCAGCTTCAGCAAGGCATCGGCGAGCTCCGCGGCCGGCGCGAAACCGGAAGCCTCCAGCGTGGCCGCCTCCAGCGTCTCGTCGCAGGCTTGCTCCCACAAGCGCACGTCGGCGACCGGCGCGGCGGCGACCTGGCCATGCGCGGGCATCAGCACGGCGGCGAACTCCTCGCTGACGATCGCGCGATGGGTCGCCAGCGCCGTGCTCAGCGTCTCCCAGTCGGGGTAGTCGAGGCTGAGCGCGATGCGTTCGCGGCTGAGCGCGTCGTCGGGGATGTCGTGGGTCTGCGCGTCGCGCAGCATCTGCACGCGGTTCTCGGCCCGACGCAGCAGCGCGTACGCCTCGCGCAGTCGCCGCGCGCGCTGCGCGCCGATGTGGCCACGCGCCTCGCAGGCGGCCAGTGCGCTCAGCAGCCCGTGCACGCGCAGGGAGGGTTCGCGGCCACCGCGGATCAGCTGCACCAGCTGCACGATGAACTCGATCTCGCGGATGCCGCCGGGGCCGAGCTTGAGGTTGTCGGCCAGATCCTTGCGCGCCACCTCGGCGTCGATCAGCGCCTTCATCTCGCGCAGCCCGGCGAACGCGGTGTAGTCGAGATACTTGCGGTAGACGAACGGGCGCAGCATCTCCTGCAGCTGCTTGCCGTCGGCGCGGTCGCCGGCCACCGCGCGCGCCTTGATCCACGCGTAGCGCTCCCAGTCGCGGCCCTCGCTCTGGTAGTACTGCTCCATCGCGGCGAAGGACAACGCCAGGCGGCCGGCCTTGCCGAACGGGCGCAGGCGCATGTCCACCCGCGCACAGATGCCGTCCATGGTCGGCTCGCCGAGCAGGCGCACCAGCTGGCGGCCGAGCCGCACGAAGTATTCGCTGTTGTCCAGCGGCCGCGCGCCGTCGCTCTGCCCGCCGTGCGGGTAGGCAAACAGCAGGTCGATGTCGGAGGAGAAGTTCAGCTCGCTGCCGCCAAGCTTGCCGAAGCCGACTACCAGCAGGTGCTGCAATGCGCCGTGTGCATCGCGGCTGTGGCCGTAGCGCGCCGCCATGGCCGCGGTGGCCCAGGCCAGTGCCTTGCCCAGCAGCGCTTCGTACAGCACGCTGGTGGCGGACAGGGTTTCGGGAAGTTCGTCCAGCGCGTTGACGTCGCGGAACACCAGTCGCAACGCCTCGGCATGGCGAAAGCGGCGCAACGCAGCCATGCAGCCGGCCTCGTCATCGGGCAGTTGCAGCGCGTCGATGCGGGCGCCGGCGTCGGCGCCGGAGCGCAGGCGGTCCAGCCCCTGCGGGGCGAGCAGCTGCGGCTGGCGACACCAGGTGTCGAAGGCGAAATCGCTGGCCAGCAGGGTGCGGCGGATGCGTTCGGCCACGCCGGCATCGTCGTGCAGGTGCACACCCGCGGCGCGGCAACGGCGTTCCAGTTCGCGGTAGCGATCATCGATCAGCGCGCGCAGCGCGGCGGACTCGGGCGGGTTCATCGGCCCATTGTGCCGCACTGCGGCGACGGCGCCGCGCATCGCGGTGCACCAGCGGCCGCTTCGCGCGTTGCGTCAGCCAGCGGCAGGCCCGACACTTGCCGTTTTGCGCGCCACCCGCCGTTCATCGAGGCCTGTTTACATTCTGGAGACCACCATGACGACCCCGGCAGTCGCCACATGCCCCTGATCCCCTCCGACATCCGCAGCCCCCGGTATCCGCTGGGTGCGCGCATCGCGCTGGTGCTGGCACTGGCGCTGGCGTTCGTGCTGCTGACCGGACTGGTCGACGGCGGCGTGGGGGTGACCGCGGCGCAGTTGCTCAAGCAGCCGCGGTTCCCGCTGGCCAACGCGCTGCCCGGCCTGCTGCTGGCCGGC